>JBCCOF010000065.1:0-16216 GCA_039025455.1 Pseudomonadota bacterium
AGATCTGCGTGCTGAGGCTTCCATGGCAGGGTTTCGCGGATAAGCGACGGGTCCGAGATAAGTGATCCGGGATCGCCCGCGCGGCGCGGCTCCATCCGGCGCTCGATCGTACGATTGGTAACACGGTCCACCGCATCGAGCACTTCGAGCACCGAAAAGCCGCGACCATAGCCGCAATTCATGGTGAGCGAGCGCTCGGGTTGCTCGATAAGCGCTTCCAAAGCCAGCACGTGCGCCGCCGCCAGATCGCTGACATGAATATAATCGCGCACGCCTGTGCCATCCGGCGTCTCGTAATCGGTGCCAAACACGCTGACGCCATCGCGCTTGCCCAAAGCCGCTTCGACCGCGACCTTGATCAGATGCGTCGCCCCCGCCGTCGATTGGCCCGAACGCGCCTGAGGATCGGCTCCTGCAACGTTAAAGTAGCGGAGCGCACAAAAGTTGATCGCATGTGCCGCCGCCGTATCGCCCAACATCTGCTCGGTCATTAGCTTGGACCAGCCATAGGGGTTGATCGGACGTTGCGGAGTGTCTTCGCGGACAGCTTCGACATCGGGCACGCCATAAGTGGCTGCGGTTGAGCTGAAGATGAAATGCGGCACGCCAGCTTTAACGGCCGCTTCGATCAGCGCCCGGCTCTTTACGGTGTTGTTGTGGTAATATTTAAGCGGGTCTTCGACACTCTCGGGCACCACAATTGAACCCGCAAAGTGCATGATAGCGCCCGAACCGTCTCCCATGCCTTGCTCGGCAAAGATGCGCGCCAATAGGTCGCCATCCTCGATATCGCCTTCGTAAAACGTCAAGCCATCGGGCACCGCGAAGCGAAAGCCGGTGACCAGACTGTCGATCACGGCGACCGGCCAACCGGCATCGCGCAGGGCCAGCACAGCATGGCTTCCGATATAACCGGCGCCGCCGGTCACGAGCACAGGGGGTTTTTGTGTCGTATTCATGGTATGGCCGGTATCAGAATTGGGCTGCTAAAGAATGAAGGCACGCCTGCGAGTCACCGGTTTTTACACAGCCGGATAAGGCGATGTTTCGGATATCGCGCAAAAAAGAGGATCGCATCATGAAATTTACGTCCCGCCCCCGACACATCATCGCCGCCTCGCTGATAACGCTTAGCCTTGGTGCATGCGCGGGCACATATACCGGCCCCGTCGAAGTGACCCGGTTTGTCGCGGAGCAGCCGGTTGGCCTGGGTCAGGGTACAATTGTCCTGACCTTCCCCGAAGAGATCACCAACGAAGCGGTGCAGAACGCTTTCGCCAACGCTGTTTCTGGCGAGCTCGCTCAGCGCGGCTACACGCTTGTTGCTGGCAGCGCTGGCGACACGCAGACCGCCAGTGTGCGGACATCACGCGAGCCCATCGCCTCCGCAACCAGTGCACGCAGCCCCGTCACAGTCGGCGGCTCGGCAGGCACAGGCACCTTCGGCAGCGGCGTCGGACTTGGGGTCGGCATAAATCTGGGCGGCGGACGAAGTGGTCCAAACGTGATCACCAGTCTCGAAGTTCGAATTTCAGACGCCAGTGGGCAATCGCTGTGGGAAGGCCGCGCGCAGCTTCCCACCAGCGTAAATTCCCCCTATTCGGAGGTCGAAGCCAGCGCCAATGCGCTCGCCGCGGCCCTGTTCAAGGATTTCCCCGGCGGCAATGGCGAAACGGTAAGTATCGACGTCAAAGACCTTTAAAAGGGACCCACATGACCGCCATCGCAATCGACGCCGCCTTTGATAGCGGCAATATAGACGTGCTCTCGATCGACGGTCTTACCGCGATGTTGGCGATCAGAAAGGACCACCAATCGGAATTCGCGCAGTGGTTTCACTTCAGGGTGAGCGGGGCAGCGGGTGAGGAAATCACGCTCAAGATCACCGGGCTTAATGAAAGCGCCTTTCCCGGTGGCTGGCCTGATTACGACGCCTGCGTTTCGGAAGACCGCGAATATTGGGGGCGAGCGCCAAGCAGTTTTGACAAGGACGAAGCGAACGGCACGCTCACCATCCGCTACGTTCCTGCATCAGATGTCGTCTATTTCGCCTATTTCGCACCCTATTCGATGGAACGGCATCATGACCTCGTTGCCGAAGCCGCGAGCTGCGAAGGGGTCGATCTGGTCCGGCTGACCACAACGCTGGATGGCCAACCGCTCGACATGCTCGAAATGGGCAAAGGCGACATGCCCGTGTGGCTCTATGCGCGACAGCATCCGGGTGAAACGCAGGCCGAATGGTGGATGGAAGGTGTGCTCGAATGCCTGACCGATCCCGCCGATCCGGTGGGCCGCGCGCTGCGCAGAGATTGCCGGCTTTACATTGTGCCCAATTGCAACCCCGATGGCTCGCGGCGCGGACATCTGCGCACCAACGCCGTTGGCACCAATCTCAACCGCGAATGGAACGAGCCAAGCGCCGAAAAATCACCCGAGGTGCTCGCAATCCGGAACAAGATGGATGAAACCGGCGTGCGTTTTGCAATCGACGCGCATGGCGATGAGGCGATTCCGGCCAATTTCATCGCGGGCTTTCATGGCATCCCCGGCTGGACCGACGAGCTTGGCGCGCAATATGATCGCTATCAAAGCATCCTTGATCGCCGCACTCCGGATTTCCAGACCAAACTGGGCTACCCCAAGGCGCCTCCCGGCCGGGGCAATCTCGCAATGAGCACCAACCAGCTCGCCGAACGCTATGGCGCCTGCGCGATGACTTTGGAGATGCCGTTCAAAGACCTCGCCGGTTTCCCTGAACCGGAGCAAGGTTGGTCGCCAGAACGTTGCAAAATTCTCGGCCGCGATTGTCTGGCGGCATTGGTGGAGTGGATCGAGGACGCGTAACCCGCGCCTCAGGTGACGATGATCACATCCTCTACGGCGATTGAGGCGACGTTTTCGGCCGTTGGCTTGTAAGCGAGTTCCTTCATCGCAATCGTGATGCGGAAGCTACCGCCGGAAATCACAAATGTATGCGGCTTATTGCTCCCGCCCGAGCGCTCGACTTTCGTCCAGCGGCCAAAATCGAGTGCCTGTCCAAGCGTTTCGAGGCAGCGCTCGGCAGCCCCTTCATCAGTTGCGACAGCACAGTTCTCGATCTCCGTCGCGCCCGATTTCACCGCCGCATTCGCGGCTAAGACGGCATTATAGCCCTGGAGCGCGATTATCGGGGACGCGGCCTCAAACCAGCCGACCCATTCGTCTTTCAGGCGACTGCGACACTTGCGGTCGCTGAATTCGCTCGGGCTTTTTCCTTCGTCTAGCGCGCGCTCAAGGCTCTCGGCGCTTGGCGCCTCGACAAAGCCATAATACCGGGTTGTTGCGATTGATCGGGCGCGGACTTTCGGATCGCGCCTGGATCCTTCACCGCGAAACGCTGGTTCATAGAATATCTGGAGCAAGTCGCGCTCGCACATTCCCGGCGTTATGCTCGCACGAGGCGCTGTCCAGAACCAGACATCGCCCTGAAAATTGATCCTGTTTCCGACTTTGTAACCCGAGAAGTCCTCGAGCAGTGCGTCCAGATCTTCGCGCGCCTGACGGTCGGCTTTCTTGTCGCTCAATGCGCGCAGATCTTTTGAACTTACCGCTTCCTGGGCGCTTAGCGGGGTTACTCCCGCCAAAGCCAGTGCCGCTAGGAGGACGAAGCGGCCGATGATCATGCAAGATGATCCGGCCCGAACGCATGGGGCAGAAGCGCCGAAAGCCGCACATTGCGCACTTCCTCATTGCCGACGCAAAGGATCAATGGATCGGTCCCGCCAAGTGCGGCCAGTTCGTTCAAGACCTGACGGCAACGCCCGCATGGCGTGATCGGCAAACCATCTCCCTTGTCCTGCGGGCCGACCACGGCCACCGCCTGCAATCCGCCGCGAAGCCCGTCATTCATCGCCTTAGAAACAGCGTTGGTTTCGGCGCACAGCGAGAGGCCGTAACTCGCATTCTCGACATTGCTGCCGGTGATGACTTTTCCGTCATCGAACAACAAGGCAGCCCCGACCTGATAATCGGAATAGGGCGCATAGGCATGTTCCGCCGCTTCGCGCGCCGCTGCGATCAGCGTGGTCTCGGTCGCTGAATCAACCGTCATTTCTGCACCACCACCCATTCGATCGGTTCCTCCGAAGCATCGCTTACCAATTGGCTGTTCGCGCTCCATAGCAGCCATGGGCGCGGCGCGTAATCGGGGCGGGCACGCTCGCGCATCAGCCACAGGTCGCGATCAAGACTGCGCGCGGTGTTGTGGCGCGTTTCAAACGCTTCGCCGAGTTTGAGGATAGAGGGTTTGCCCGCGTGCCGCTCGATCTGGTTGACGAGAATCATCAGCTCGCTTTCCACCGCAGCATCGCTGACCGAAGGCTCGCATCCATCAGCAACCCGCAACAGCGCAATCGCAGGAGGAAGCAGACCCGCATCACGCGGCACCATGCGGGTGAAACGGGCCGATTGCGGATCTGCGCGTTGGCATGGATCGAAGGGATAGACCACCCCGACTTCAAGCCCCGCGTCCTGCGCCGATTTCAACCGCGCCGCAAACGCCTCATCGGGCTCGGCCGAGTGGGCTCCGAGAGCGAGATAGGCAAAGTCACCGCCCAGCGCCTTTACGGTTTCAAACTTCGTCGGACCGGCACCGCTTGCGATGACTGCGCCTTGCTCGGGATATTCCTGTTCAGACGGACGCCATTCGCGCATGCTCCACCAGAACCACGCCGCCGCAATGATCGCCGCGAGCACCGCCAGCGCGATCAGGCGAAACACCCAGCGCGCGCCGCCCTTCTTACGGCGCGTTGATCTGCGCTTACGAGCCATGATGCGCGCGCCTCATCCCTTGATGTGCAACACGCAGATCAGCGTGAACAGCCGCCGCGCCGTGGCAAAATCGGTCACAACCTTGCCCTCGAGCCGTTCGAGCAGCAATTCGGCCGCTTGGTTGTGAACCCCGCGACGGGCCATATCGATTGTCTCGATCTCCGCCGGAGTGGCCTTGCGGATCGCCTGATAATAGCTGTCGCAAATGGCGAAATATTCACGGATCGGACGGCGGAAACGCGCAAGGCCGATCACCAGAACCTCCAAAGGCGTTTCGCCCTCATCCGCGATATCGAAGGCCAAGCGCCCGTCCTGCACCGCCAGTTTCAAACGGTAAGGCCCGTTCGCCCCGCGCTCGACACTGCGGATCGGCTTGAAGACGTTCTCTTCGATCAGATCATAGATCGCGACCCGGCGTTCCTGCTCGACATCGGCGTTGCGCCACAGAATCGTCGCTTCATCGAGAGCGATATGCGCAATACGATGCGATGCCGCAGGAGCATCTGCTGCCGGATTGGGATCGGAATCGGAGGGCTCATCGACCATGCAATGTTGCCATCGCAGAAGCCGCCGACACAATTCAAGCACTTCTGCGCGATTCCCACGCTATCCACAGGGGCAAGTGCCGCCGCAAAAATAAATCGCCGCGCTTTGGCCTTGCCTTGAAGGGGCATCGGCGCGCATTGGGTGCGCATGGCCGAACCCGAAAAACTCTCTCTTGTTGGTGGCGATAGCAACGCCGCTACTGATGTGACCACGCACAAGCTGCCCTCCAATCTCGAGGCCGAGGCCGCGTTTCTGGGCGCGGTCCTGATCGACAATCGCGTGATCGAGGAATTGCAGACGCCGATCCGGCCCGAACACTTCTTCGAGCCGCTGCATCAACGGATCTTCGATCGCATCCTCAAGATGATCGAGCGCAACGCCACCGCATCGCCGGTGACCCTGCGCCCGCATTTTGAAGCAGACGAGGCGCTTAAGGAGCTGGAGGGTCCAAAATATCTCGCCAAGCTGACCGCCAATGGCGCTGGCCTGCTCGCCCCGCGCGAACTGGCGCAGCAGATTTACGATCTGGCGCTTTTGCGCGAGTTGGTCAGCGTCGGGCGCGGACTGGTCGAGGGGGCGCTCGACACCTCCGAAGACATCGACCCGATGGAGCAGATTTCCAACGCCGAGGCCGATCTGTTCAAGGTCGCCGAGGGCGCGGCGACCGGCAACGAAGCCGCGACATTCCGCGATGCCGCGCTCGCGGCGATCAAGATGGCCGAGGCCGCGATGAATTCGGGCGGCGGGCTTTCGGGCAAGACCACCGGTCTTGATTCGATCGACCGCAAGACTTCGGGCCTGCACGAATCCGACCTGATCATCCTCGCGGGGCGTCCGGGCATGGGCAAAACCTCGCTTGCGACCAATATCGCCTTCAATTGCGCCGAAGCGCATCTCGATTGGCAGCGCGACGGCGGCGAGTTTAATTACGGCGCTCCGGCCGCGTTTTTCAGCCTTGAGATGAGCGCCGACCAGCTCGCCACACGCATCCTCGCCGAACAAGCCGAGATCAGTTCGGAATCCCTGCGCAGTGGCAAGATGAGCCGTGACGATTTTCAAAAGCTGTCGTTCGCCAGCCAACGGCTTGCCGAATTGCCGCTTTATATCGATGACACGCCCGCGCTGACCATCGGCGCACTGCGCACCCGCGCACGGCGGATGAAGCGCAAGCACGATATTGGCCTCATCATCGTCGATTATCTGCAATTGCTCCAGGGCTCGGGCCGCGCGAACGACAACCGCGTCAATGAAATCTCCGAGATCAGCCGAGGCCTCAAGACGCTCGCCAAAGAGCTGAGCGTGCCGGTGATCGCGCTGTCGCAGCTCAGCCGTGCGGTGGAACAGCGCGAGGACAAGCGCCCGATCCTCTCCGACCTGCGCGAATCCGGCTCGATTGAACAGGACGCGGATATGGTCTGGTTCGTCTATCGCGACGATTACTACATGGAAGCCTCGCGCCCCGATTTCCCGACCGAAACGAGCAGCCCGGAGGCTGTCGAGAAATACCGCATCTGGGAAGAGGCTTACGAAGAGGTCAAGAACAAGGCCGCGATCAACGTCGCCAAACAGCGCCACGGATCGACCGGCATGGTGCCGCTGCATTTCCAGGCGGAGTTCACCAAGTTCACCTCGCCCAACCTCAAGGATTATTCGGATTACGGGTTCGATTAGACGCGCGCCTGCATGGGTCGCGCGGCCTTATTCGTTCAATCCGCGCGACAAACGATAATCGACGAATGCGATCATATATTTGAAGCGCCAGACCAGCCGCTTCCACCAGGTCGCTTGCCGCGCGTATTTCTCGGGCGTCATTTCGTCGCTTGCTTGCTCCATATGATCGACGAATTCGCGCAAAGCTCGGGCAAGCTCAGCATCCTCGACCCGCACCATCAGCTCGACATTCACGCGGAATGATCTCTTATCCAGATTGGCGCTGCCGAAATAGGCAATGTCATCCACGATCAGCAGCTTCATATGCAGCTTGCAGGGCTGAAACTCGAAAATCCGCGCGCCGCAGCGCAGCAGCTTCCTGTAGAGCAGGCGAGCGACATCAATCGTCGCCGCGATATCCGACTTGCCTGCGGTGATCAGCCTCACCCGGCCCCGCCGCGCCACCCGCGCCATCAGCCTGCGTATCGTTAGGGGCGGGGAGAAATAGGCGCTGACCGTGTCGAGCCGCCGCGCGCGCATCAAGTCCTGCCGGAAGCTCCACGCCCAATGGGCGCGCCGCAACAGCGGGCCTCCCAGCAACAATTGCACCGGCGCGTCACTCTCTGGCGAGGCACCTTCTGGCCCGGCGCCCGCGTCCCATTGGCTGACCAAGTCGCGAAGTCCGCGAAACTTTCCCTCGCCGTTCTCGATCCAGTCTTGCAGCTGCGCGAACCAGCGCGCGAACTGGATGACCACGGGGCCTTCAATCGCGACGCCCAGATCGCACCAGCCGTTTTCCTCGGGCGGCATGAAATAGTGGTCCGAGATATTGAACCCACCGGTCATCACCCACTCGCCATCCGCGATGACGAACTTCTGGTGATTGCGGATAAGGTAGCGGACATTCCATTTGGGCGAGAATTCTCTGAAGTTCGCTCCTGCGGCGACCAATGGCGCAAAAAACCCATGCGAGGCGCTGCTGCCAAAGGCGTCGACGATCAGGCTGACCGAGACGCCGCGCTCGGCCGCCGCAATCAAAGCATCGCGCACCACTGCGCCCGCCTCGTCATCCTGAAACAGGTAGAAATAGACATCCAGCGTGTGCTGCGCGCGCTCGATATGCTGTTTGAGCGCAGCCAGCCTATCGACGCCGGCGGGGTAGAAGACAAAGCGGTGACACTGCGCCGACACCTCGAACGGGGCGGCATCGCAATAGTTCTTCACCGCCTTTTCAGGGCAGCCTTTCCAGCGCTCGACCTGGCCATCGGACAGCGCATTGCGGAGGGCGATTCTCGTCATCCGGGCTGCCTTAGACGCCATGCGGCCCGCGCGGCAATTTCTTGACTCGGCGCAGGCGCATCCCTAACTCGCACTCTCCCACAGACATACTGACTACGAAAGATCGCCCATGGCACGCGTTACCGTTGAAGATTGCGTCGACAAGGTTCCAAACCGCTTCGACCTCGTACTGCTCGCCGCACAGCGTGCGCGCGAAATCTCCGGTGGCAGCGAAATGACGCTGGAGCGCGATCGTGACAAGAACCCGGTCGTGGCCCTGCGCGAGATCGCCGAACAGACGATCAAGCCCAAGGAGTTGAAGGAATCGCTGGTCACCGGTCTGCAGAAAATCCTGCCCGATGACGAAGACGACGCCGATGAAATCGGTTCGCTGAGCCAGTCGGCAGAGGCCTTGCGTATCACCGCATCGACCCCGACCCGCTCGACCTCGATCGGCAGCGATTACGAGGGCTGACACGCCTGCGGCGCTGCTCTCTTGAAGGGGAGCGCGGCTGACAATCTGTCCCGTTTTGACAAAGGCCGCCAGTTTGGCGGCCTTTTTCGTTTCGGGTAAGGCATGGCTGTATAGAACCCAATCGAGCTTTAATCCGGGTAGACACACGCAATGGCATCAATCGCGATCTACAGTGTGAAAGGCGGCGTCGGCAAAACGACGTTCTCGGTCAACCTTGCCTGGTGCGCGGCGCATATTTCGCGGCGCAACACGCTACTGTGGGATCTCGATGCGTCGAACGGCTCGGGCTTTCTGCTCGGCGTGGACCCCAAGAAAAAGCGCGCGGCGGAATCGGTGTTCGATACAAAGCGCAATCCGGCCAAGCTGATCCAATCGACCGATTTCGAACTGCTCGATCTGCTCCCCGCCGACGAAAGCATCCGCAAGCTCGACCGGCAATTTGACCGGCTGGGCAAGAAAAAGCGCCTGTCCAAGCTCACCGATTCGCTGGGCAAGGAATATGACCGGATTATCTTCGATTGCCCGCCCGTGCTAAACGAAATCAGCGCGCAGGTTATGCGGGCCGCCGATCTGGTGATCGTGCCATTGCCGCCCTCGCCGCTGTCGGCGCGCGCGTTTGATCTGGTGGTCGAGGAAGTGCGTGGCAGCGGGAAGAAGCACCCGCCGATCCTGCCCGTGCTGTCCATGATCGACATGCGCCGCACGCTGCACCGCGAGGCGCGCGAGGCCAATCCGAACTGGCCCGCCATCCCGCTGGCCAGCGCCATCGAGCAATGCGCGGTCGAGCGTAAGCCGGTCGGCGCCTTTGCCCCGCGCTCGCCCGCCGCGCGCGGCTTTGCTCAGCTCTGGACAGCGATCGAGCGCAAGCTGGCGGGGTAGCTGGCCGGCTTTCTGACCCGGCAGCTGGCAAACACCTTAAACCTGACGTTTGGCATAGGGCCACACTGCCCTATAGTATGGCGCTCCGTTGGCTTAAGCGTTGAACAGGGCAAAATCCGATGAGCGATATGGTCGAAGGCATCGGTGGTGCAATCGAAGGCACGTTGGCCGGGCGGGCGATTGAGCCGGGACGCGGCGAAGCGCAAGGCGACGGCTTTGATCAGGCCAACTGCTCGAATTGCGGCGCGAGCGTGGTTGGGGCTTATTGCTCCCAATGCGGGCAGAAATTGCACGTCCATCGCACGCTCTCTGCCATCGCACACGATCTGGTCCATGGCGTGCTGCACCTTGATGGGAAGTTCTGGAACACGATTCCCCTGCTGGCCTTTAAGCCGGGCACGCTTACGCGGCGTTATATCGACGGCGAACGCGCGAAATTCGTCAGCCCGATGGCGATGTTTCTGTTTAGCGTTTTTGCGATGTTCGCGGTTTTCCAGATGGTCGGACTGTCGGTTCCGGCGGACCTGGACACCGATTTGGCCGAGACCATGCGCGAACAAGGGGAAGCCGAGCTTGAGCGAGCGCGGGCGCGTGTGGAGGCAATGCCGGCCAATGATCCCGAGCGTGCTGAAGCGGAGCAGACCATCGCCTCCATCGAAGCCGGGCTTGCCGAATTTGATAAAAGCGGCACCATCCCGATTGGCGAAGCAGGGTCCGCCACGCTCGATACCTCTGGTGTCCCGTTCATTGATTCACTGATCAAGAAATGGACCGCCAATCCCAGCCTGATGCTCTACAAGTTACAGGCCAACGGGTACAAATTCAGTTGGCTGCTGATCCCGCTGTCGATCCCGTTTGTGTGGCTGGTTTTTGCATGGAAGCGGCGGTTCAAGGCCTATGACCATGCGATCTTTGTGACCTATTCGCTTAGCTTTATGTCGCTGCTGTTCATCGCGATATCGCTGGTCGCGGTTAGCCCGATGGGTACAAGTTGGGTCTTGCCAGCCCTGGCAATCGCCGCGCCTCTGCATGTCTACAAACAGCTGAAATACACCTACGATCTGTCGCGCTTTTCGACGCTCTGGCGGTTCGCAGTGCTGTTTGTCTGCATGATCATTGTGATCGTGATCTTCCTGCAGATTCTGTTGGCGATAGGCGGGTTTTAAGCCCAGCAATGAAAAAGGGCGCCCGGATATAACCCGGACGCCCCATTTCCTGATTGCGGATCAGCCTTAGGCTCCTTGCGGTGCCTCGCCGCTGCCGCCGAAGCGTTTGCCTGCTTTGGGAATGGCGGAACCCTGTATCGGCTTCACCGGTGTTGGACCGCGCGGTTCATCGGGGCGGTCCAGCTTGCCGGTGTCGAGCAGGGTTGTGATTTCGTCACCGGTCAGCGTCTCGTATTCGAGCAGCGCTTGGGCGAGCAGGTGGAGCTTGTCCTCTTGTTCAGTCAGGATCTGCTGCGCGCGTTCAAGACCGCTTTCGACCAGCGATTTGATCTCGGCATCGATCAGCTTGTTGGTCTCGGCCCCGGCCATGGTGCGCGAGGTTTGCCCCATGCCCAGATAGCCTTCCTGACTTTGCTCGTACATCAGCGGACCGAGCTTTTCCGACATACCCCATTGGGTCACCATGTTGCGGGCCAGATCGGTCGCATATTGGATATCGCCCGAGGCTCCGCTGGAGACCTTGTCGTGTCCGAAGATGATATCCTCGGCCACTCGGCCGCCCATCGCAACCGCAAGGTTGGCGTGCATTTTATCGCGTTGATACGAGTAATTGTCCCGCTCCGGCAGGCGCATCACCATGCCCAACGCACGGCCGCGCGGGATGATGGTGGCCTTGTGAATCGGATCGGACGCCGGCTCGTTGACGCTGACCAAGGCATGGCCTGCCTCGTGATAGGCGGTCATCTTCTTCTCGTCCTCGGTCATAACCATGCTGCGACGCTCCGCGCCCATCATGACCTTGTCCTTGGCATCCTCGAATTCCTGCATAGCGACCAGCCGCTTGTTACGGCGTGCCGCCAGCAAAGCGGCTTCGTTGACGAGGTTAGCGAGATCAGCGCCCGAGAAGCCCGGCGTGCCGCGCGCGATTGTGCGCGAGTTCACATCGGGAGCCAGCGGCACCTTCTTCATGTGCACCGCCAGGATCTTCTCACGCCCGTCAATGTCGGGGATCGGAACCACGACCTGACGATCAAAGCGGCCCGGACGAAGCAACGCTGGATCAAGCACGTCGGGGCGGTTTGTCGCCGCGACAATAATGATGCCTTCATTGGCTTCGAAGCCGTCCATTTCGACAAGCAGCTGGTTCAGCGTCTGCTCGCGTTCGTCGTTGGAATTGCCAAGACCACCGCCGCGCGAACGGCCGACCGCATCGATTTCGTCGATGAAGACGATACACGGCGCGTTCTTCTTGGCTTGTTCAAACATGTCGCGCACGCGGCTTGCACCGACGCCGACAAACATCTCGACGAAATCCGAGCCCGAAATGGTGAAGAACGGCACGCCCGCTTCGCCTGCGATGGCGCGGGCGAGCAATGTCTTACCTGTACCCGGCGAGCCGACCAGCAGCGCGCCCTTGGGAATCTGGCCGCCAAGCTTGGAAAAGCGCTGCGGATCCTTGAGGAATTCGACGACTTCTTCGAGCTCTTCGCGCGCTTCGTCGATCCCGGCCACATCGGCAAAGGTCACCTTGCCTGACCGTTCGGTCAGCATCTTGGCCTTGGACTTGCCAAAGCCCATGGCGCCGCCCCCGCCGCCTTTTTGAACCTGACGCAAAGCAAAGAATGCAATGCCAAGGATCAGCAGGAATGGCAGCGCCTGAATAAGGATCATCAGCACAACGCTCATTTCCTCGCGCTGCGTGCCAGAGAACTTAACGTCCGCTGTTTCCAGAATCATTGTAAGATCCGGGTCACCCGCCACCGGCACAGTCGAGAACACTTCGTTGTTCTTGTACTTGCCCGTGATCAAGTCCTCGCCGATCGAGACCTCTTCGATCTGCCCGGCTTCAACCGCGTCGCGGAATTCGGAATATCCGATCGACTTGCCCTGAGGCTGACCGCCTCCGCCAAACATCGAGACGACCAGCAGCAACGCCAGAAAGATGCCGCCCCAGATCATCAATTGCTTGACCCACGGGTTTTGGCCCTCTGGTGGCTGGTCCGGATTGTTTTCGTCGCTCATGCGATTGATTCCTTTCTTGCCCCGCTAATGTAGGAGCACGCAGGTGAATGGCAAGATAATGCGCAGCACTGCCTATCGTGCTAATTTTCGAACAGGGTGATGCGCAAAAGCGATTGGTGGAGTGCTTTTGGTGCGGGCTGATCAGTTCGGCGTCTCTTCGGTGCCATAGGCCGAAAGGAACACATCGACCGCGCCGGCGATCCTCTTGTCGCTGTCCTCTTTGCTTACGGCCAAGCCGAACCGCGCTTCAAGATCGCCCATCCCCTTGGACATCGCTACGAATTGTTCCGCCGCCAATGCGGTATCAGGTACGGCAAGCTGCCCTGCCTTTTCGGCATGGGCGAGAAAAGCCGCAAAGTCGGCCTTCATTCGCCAAGGCCCAGCTTCCAAAAAGGCTTTGCCGATTGCAGGGTCCTGTTCGGTTTCAGCGGCGATCCGGTGGTCGAACTGGATCATTTCGGGCCGCGAAAGGAAAGCGTGCATCGCATGAGCGATCACCGAAAGCTGTTCGCGGATGGACCCGGTGCGCGCGTCATCAATCGAGAAATGCCCGCGCATTTTGGCGCATTCCATATCAACCGCAGCAGCAAACAGAGCGCGTTTGTCACCGAAGTGATTGTAGATCGTCACCTTGGAAACACCCGCATCGGCAGCGACCTGTTCGATGGCCGTGGCGGCGAATCCATCATCGAAAAAGCTGCGCGCGGCGGCTTCGATAATGGCCGTTCGTTTGGCCGTGTCTGAAGGGCGTCCTGGTTTTTTCTGAGCCATCTGGGAACTGGAGTGAATGGAAGCGGTTGACATATTAAACGGCAGCGTTCAATTAAACGGTGTCGTTCAATAATGACCCGAATCGCTTACAAGTTCAACCCCGTCCCAATGCAGAGGTTCCCCCGCCAGTGCTCTGGATCGCAATCAGAATGCTCACCGGAGACCGACAGAAGTTCTACGGACTTCTCTTCGGCATTGCGTTTTCGACCCTGCTGATCACCCAGCAGCTGACGATCTTCGTCAATCTGATCGAGCGCGGCGCAAGCGGCGTTTTTAACTCTCAGGAAGCGGAAATCTGGGTGATGGACCCGGTCAGCCGCACGACAGACGTCAAATACGAAATGCCTTCCACCGCGCTCGACGAAGTGCGCTCGGTCAAAGGCGTCGAATGGGCTGTCCCGCATCTTCGCGCCAACGCCTCGGTGCGCACCAGTACCGGCGATCTGGAGGGCGTGGCGATCATCGGGGTGGACGATGCCACATTAATCGGCCTGCCCAAAAATATGATCGAGGGGGCGAAGGAATCGCTCTCACAGCCGGACTCGGTGCTGATCGACGACCTAGGCGTTGTGAACCTGTTCGAGGATGGCGCCAGCCCCATCGGGCAGCGCCTTGAGCTTAACGATCAGCGCGCTGTAATCCGCGGCGTAGCGGATTCGATCCCCAGCTTCACCAGCCAGGTGGTGCTTTACACCAAATATTCCCAAGCGCTGAATTACGTCCCCGGCACGCGCAACCGTTTGAGCTTTGTGCTTGCCGGCGTGAGCGACGGCGCCAGCGCCGACGAGGTCGCGGCTCGAATCGAGGAAGAGACCGGGCTCAAGGCGGAAACGCGCGATGAATTCGCCGAAGCTGGCGTCAATTTCATCATCGAAAACACCGGCATCCCTACCAATTTCGGTATCACCGTGGTGCTTGGCTTTGTGGTGGGTGTCGCGATTGTCGGGCTGACATTCAGCCTGTTCATCCGCGACAACATCAAACAGTTCGGTGCACTCAAAGCTATCGGTGTGACCAATTGGAACATCATCAAGATGGTCGGCGTGCAGGCTGGCATGGTGGGCGCGATCGGATATGCGCTCGGCGTGGTGGGCACCGCTTTGTTTATGTACGGGTTTAGCGGCGTGCCGGAATTCAAGGGCTTCTATATCCCGCCCACGATCCCGTTGATCAGCTTTGCCGCCGTCCTCGTTATTCTCTCTTTGACCGGCTGGATTGCGATCCGCAGCGTCCTCAACACCGAACCCGCATCGGTGTTCAGATGAGCGGCGCGTCCGAAAAAGTGCCCGAGAAAATCGAGGTGATGGACACCAGTGCCATTGGCGGTTGCTCACCCGAAGCGGCGATCTGCGCGCGCGGCATCGTGCGCGACTTTCAGGCAGGCCAGTCAACGATCCGCGTTCTGCACGGCATCGACACCGATATTCAGTCGGGCGAGATGACGTACGTGGTTGGCGAAAGCGGCTCGGGCAAAACCACTCTGATATCAATCATGTGCGGCATCCTCTGGCCGACCGAGGGCGAGGTGAAGGTCTTCGGCACCGATATCTACGCGCTGTCGGACACCGAGCTCGTGAACTTCCGGCTCGAAAATATCGGCTTTATTTTTCAACAGTACAATCTGATCCCCTCGATTGACGCCGCTGCGAACGCCGCCGTGCCGCTGATCGCGAAAGGTGTACCGCTTGCTGAAGCGCGCGAGAAAGCAATCGCGCTGCTCGAAAAGCTCAATATCGGGGACCAGGCCGAAAAGCTCCCGCGCCAGCTCTCCGGCGGCCAGCAACAGCGCGTCGCCATCGCCCGCGCACTGGTGCACGAACCGCGCCTTGTGGTGTGCGACGAGCCAACCGCTGCGCTCGACGCCAATTCGGGGCGGCGCGTGATGGACTTGCTGCGCGAAGTTGCCGTCGCGCCCGACCGCGCCTGCATCATCGTGACCCACGATAACCGGATTTTCGATCTCGCCGACCGCATCCTCGTGCTTGAGGATGGACGCGTCACCCATGACGGCACTGACATGCCCGAAGGCCACTAACCCCGCTCGCTTTTGAGGACATCATGGTTCCAAATATCGCCAATCTCAGCTTCTCGCGTCAGCTCCTCCCGGTGATCGCCCTTGTCGGGCTGATCCTCGGCGTGATCTTCATCTACACCTCCTTGCCCGACCGCGAGATTACCGAGCCCGAGCAGCAACCACCCAAGGCATCTGGCGAGCTGGCCAATGCCGCGCGGGTGGCTGGCGTGGGGCTGGTCGAGCCTTCGAGCGTGCTTGTTGATATCGGCTCGGCGCTGTCGGGGCTTGTGACCGACTTGCTGGTCCAGCCGGGAGACCGCGTCGAGAAAGGCCAAGTGCTGTTCACCATCGACACCCGCGCTTTGCAGGCGCAATTGGGTCAGACCCGCGCGCAAGTCGGCGATGCGAGAGCCGCTGTCGGTCAGGCAAACGCCGCGATCAAAGCGGCACAGGCGGCAATCGGGGAAGCGCGCGCCGCCGAAACCACCGCCAATCAACAGCTCGCCCTCTATCGCAACATCGACGACGACGCCGCAGTTAGCCGCGCCGAAGTTATTCAGGCCGAGGGCAACGCTGCTGCCGCGCGCGAGCGCAGGCGGATCG
>JBCCOF010000066.1:0-16173 GCA_039025455.1 Pseudomonadota bacterium
GCCCCTTTTTCCTTCGCAAAAACAGACTAACGCGGCGTGATTGCGCTTGCAACGGGCGAAACTTTTCTCAAAGAACCACCCAGCATGACCGACTCCTCTCCGACGCGCACCCCCTTGCGATCCATTTTCGCGCCTGTGCGCGCGCTTTTTGTCGGCGATGCCTCTGCAGGCGTTCTGCTGATAATCGTCGCGGCCGCCGCAATGCTTGCCGCCAACTCTGTCTTTGCGGACGAATATCGCGAGCTGTTCTACGGAAAATTGCCATGGACGCCGGTCGCAAAACTCAAGGACCTGCATTACTGGATCAATGATGGATTGATGGCGGTGTTCTTCTTCGTCGTCGGTCTGGAGGTAAAGCGCGAGCTTGTATCGGGTTCGCTGTCCGATCCGGCGGCTCGGCGACTGCCAATGGTCGCGGCACTGGCCGGAATGGTGTTTCCGGCGATCGTCTTCATGCTGGTGTCCGGCGGTGGCCAATATACGAATGGCTGGGCCATTCCGGCAGCAACCGATATCGCCTTCGCGATGGGCGTTCTGGGCCTGCTGGGCAACCGAGTACCCGCATCCCTGCGCCTGTTCTTGCTGACGGTCGCGATTGTCGATGACATCGGCGCGGTTCTGGTGATCGCGGTTTTCTACACGCCGACGATCAAGCTGATGTGGCTGGTGGCCTCGCTGTTGGTCTTGGGCGTGATGATCGGCATGAACCGGTTCAAGGTCGCTTCCCTCTGGCCATTTATCATCGTTGCAATCGTGCTGTGGTATTGTGTCCTGCATTCTGGCGTTCACGCCACGATTGCGGGCGTTGTTGCGGCGCTGACTATCCCGATGCACCGGCCCGATGGCAGCTCGATGCTAGAAAAGCTGGAGCACGGACTGGCTCCGTGGAGCGCCTATCTCGTCGTGCCTGTCTTCGGCTTTGCCAATGCGGGGGTATCGTTTGAAGGCATGGGCATTGAGGCTCTGCTCGATCCGCTGCCGATTGCGATTGCTGCAGGCTTGGTCCTTGGCAAACAGGTCGGCATTTTCTCGATCGTGTTCTTGGCCGACAGGATCGGCTTTGCGCCGCGTCCTGAAGGCGCAAGCTGGCCCGAGATATGGGGCATCTCGATCCTGTGCGGGATCGGCTTCACCATGAGCCTGTTCATTGGCGGCCTGGCGTTTCCTGATAAGCCGCTGCTGATCGAGGAAGCCAAGATCGGCATCCTCTTGGGCTCGGCAATCTCTGCAGTCCTCGGTTTTGTGGTGCTGCGCTTGACCACTTCGCACCCCGCAGAGGATTGCGACGATACAGGTGAGCAACCGGCCTGACCCAAGGCCGATTGGCTGCATGGGTGGCAGTGCACAGGGTTTGACGCATAAACAAACAAAGCGCGGAACCGGCTTCCCGGTCCCGCGCCCTGTTCCTCCCGCTTCATTGGCGGGATAGGTTGGTCCTTATGAGGCGGCTTAGAAACTCGCCGACAGCGACACGACGAAGGCATCGTCGGTGAAGGTGCCGTTCGGATCGAGCAGAGGATCGCCCTCAACCCCGACGTAAGAGGCATTGAGCGTCACGGGACCGAGCGCCAGATCGGCACCGATCATCCAGTCAACTGCTTCGCTGTCGGTGGTGAAGGTCAGGAAACCCTCCGTATAGCCGACCTGAGCATTAAGGGTGATCGGCGTATTGGGCAGACCAACGCTCGCCCCCGCATAGATATAGGTATTGTCGGTCATGCCGAGCGAATCCTGCTCGGGAGCGTAAGCGATACCGGCCGTGACCGAACCCGGGCCAATGCCAAAGGTCGCTGAGCCGTAGAATTCTACATAGTCGAATTGGCCTGGACCCGCATCGGGATAGAGATATCCGATTACACCAAAATCAGCCGACAGCCCGCCGATAAGCGTGCCGCTCCAGCCGCCATAGATATCAAGTTCGGTCGAGCCATAGCCGACGGTCTGTTCATCGAGGTTCGAACCCCAAGTGCCGACATAGAAGCCCGAGCTGTGATTGACATCAAAGCCGCCTTGGATAGCGAACTCGCCATCGGTCAAGGCAACGCCGCGAAAGCGATACTCGGTTGCAAAAGCGACATTTCCGGAAATCGTAATCGGGCTTTCGGCACCAATCGAGTTGCTCGATTTGTCATCAACCGGCGCTTTTGCCGGAGCGATCATGGGAACCACAGAGACTTCATTCTCGATTGCCGAGGTATCAGCAAGAACACCTTCGGTTTCAACAGCCTCGTTGTTGAGAGCTTCGGTAGCTTGCATATCTTCACCGGCCGAAGCTGGAGAAGCGGTTTCAGATGCAAATGCGGGCGCCGCTGAGAGGAGGAGACCCGCCGAGAAGGTTGCGGCAGTGATGCCGCGGATGGACGTGAGCATGACAACTTCCTTAGTTGTGATTGTTGCTTCGTCCCGCCTGCACACCTGTCGGTTGCCTCTTATTGGGCAATCTCGTCCAAATGCGAAACTTTCGTGCCCAAAATTGCTGCACTGCGCAAGAGAAATTGCGCAAAGGCGTTTAAACATCACCAGTTGTGGGGTTTTTGCATCAACATCCCCATATCATGTCCCTTAGTTGCCGTTTTTCGCGCGCGTGATTATGGCGCACCTCTCTTTTTGACACAGAACCACAATGTTCGACGCACTGCGCAATCTCTTTCGATCCAAGCCCGCCGCACGCCTCCCGGCTGTGCCCGATGGCACGCGCTATTATGTGATCGGCGACATTCACGGCCGCCTCGATCTTTACAACGCATTGTCACGCGCGATTGAAGAGGACGACGCGCAGCGCAATGATAGTGAAACACACGTCATATTGCTGGGCGATCTGGTTGACCGCGGCCCCGAAAGTGCGGGCGTCATCGCGCGCACGCGCGAATGGCAAAAGCACCGCAATGTGCGCGTTCTGGTTGGCAACCATGAGGAAATGTTCCTTCAGGCTTTCAAAAAGCCCGACGTTTTGCGGCATTTCCTCAAGCATGGCGGCCGCGACACGATTTTGAGTTATGGCCTTTCCAAGAAGCAGCTCAACGCCATGACGCTGGACGAGCTGCACGCTTTGCTTCCGCAATTGGTGCCGCAATCCGAGCGCGATTACATCGCCAGCTTCGAAAAAATGATCATCGCGGGCGATTATCTGTTTGTGCATGCCGGCATTGATCCATCGAAACCAATCGATGCACAAAAGCGGAGCGATCTGTTGTGGATTCGCGACCGATTCCTCAATCACGAAGGCCCGCTCGAAAAAGTCGTGGTCCACGGGCACACGATCTTTGACCGGGTGATGGATTGCGGCAATCGCATAGGTATTGATACTGGCGCTTTCCGGTCAGGTGTGCTTACCGCTCTGGTGCTCGAGGGCGACCAGCGGCGCGTTTTGCAAGTCTGCGACACCAACGGCGAGATTGAAGTTTTTCACGGCGACCGAGGCAAATAGAGTGGTCGGAGCCGAACAGGCTCTGGGTCGCGGACCAGACACGTTCAAAAAGGAACATCGAAGAATGAGGATTGCGGCATGAAAATCGCAATGGTGGGCTCCGGCTATGTAGGCCTCGTATCAGGCGCGTGTTTTGCCGATTTCGGGCATGACGTGGTTTGCATCGACAAGGACGAAGGCAAGATCGCGCGGCTCAAGGACGGTATCATGCCGATCTATGAGCCGGGTCTGGACAGTCTGGTCGCAAACAATGTCGATGCGGGACGCTTGTCCTTCACCACCAGCCTCGCCGAAGGGATCAAAGGCGCATCGGCGATCTTTATCGCGGTTGGCACGCCCAGCCGCCGCGGGGACGGGCACGCTGACCTGACCTTCGTCCACGAAGTCGCGCGCGAAGTTGGCGAAAGCCTTGCGAACGAAGCAGTGGTGGTGACCAAATCAACCGTGCCTGTGGGCACCGGAGACGAGGTTGAACGGATCATTCGCGACACGGGCACGAAGCACCAATTTGCCGTCGTCTCGAATCCCGAATTCCTGCGCGAAGGCGCGGCGATTGGCGATTTCAAACGGCCCGACCGGATCGTGATCGGTGCCGAGGATGATTTTGGCCGCGAGATCATGCGCGAGGTTTATCGCCCGCTGTTCCTCAACGAATCGCCGATCCTGTTTACCGAGCGGCGCACCAGCGAGCTGATCAAATACGCCGCCAACGCGTTCCTTGCGACCAAGATCACCTTTATCAACGAAATGGCCGATCTTTGCGAGAAAGTCGGCGCGAATGTTCAGGATGTCGCGCGCGGCATCGGCATGGATAACCGCATCGGCTCCAAATTCCTCAACGCCGGCCCCGGCTATGGCGGATCGTGCTTCCCGAAAGACACGCTCGCACTGCTGAAGACCGCAGAGGACTATGACAGCCCGACCCGCATCGTCGAAGCGGTGGTCAAGACCAATGACAGCCGCAAACGCGCCATGGGTCGCAAGGTGCTCGAAGCGCTTGGCGGGGCGGATAAGGCCCGCGGCAAGAAGGCAGCGCTGCTCGGCCTGACATTCAAACCCAACACCGATGATATGCGCGATTCGCCAGCCATAGCGATTGCGCAAACGCTTAGCGATGCGGGTGTGATCGTCGCCGCTTACGACCCCGAGGGGATGGAGCTGGCCAGCCCGCTAATGCCCGAAGTCATTATGTGTGAAGATCCCTATGCGGCAATCGAAGACGCCGATGTTGTCACGCTCGTGACCGAATGGGACGCGTTCCGTGCGCTGGACCTCGACCGCGTAAAGGGCCTCGCAAAGTCTCCGACGCTGGTCGACCTGCGCAACGTCTACAACCCCGATGACGTCCGCGCCGCCGGCTTTGAGTACTCCAGCGTCGGACGGGTGTAGCCCGCCCGCTCTGGACAGGCGGCCAACTCGCCATCAGTGTAACCCTCGGATTGTCTGCCGCGTAATCATCGCGACAGGCATTGAGGGAGGATCACATGAGCGCGCTTCTGGACGGGCTAACAACGGCATTCATTCTGGTCGTGGGGGCAATCGTCCTTGCGCTGATCGTGCTGTTCTTTATCGACCGCTATCAGACAGCCGATACGGTGCGGCGCAACTATCCAGTCATCGGCCGGTTGCGCTATGTCTTTACCGAATTGGGCGAGTTTTTCCGGCAGTACTTCTTCGCAATGGATCGCGAGGAATTGCCCTTCAACCGCGCCCAGCGCGACTGGGTGTACGGCGCGGCGAAGGCCGAATCGACCAATGTGGCGTTCGGCTCCACTCAGAATCTTGACCCGGTTGGAACCCCGATTTTCGTCAATTGCCCGTGGCCAACGCTCGAAAAAGACGCCTCCGAAGCCGAGCCGCTGATGATCGGCGAAGGGGCCGCGCGCGTGCCTTACAACGCGCCTTCGCTCTTCAACATTTCGGGCATGAGTTATGGCGCTTTGTCCAAACCTGCCGTTCAGGCGCTGTCTGCGGGAGCAGCGAAAGCCGGTTGCTGGATGAACACCGGCGAAGGGGCGCTGACCAAATATCACCTTTCCGGCGGCTGCGATCTCGTCGTGCAAATCGGCACCGCGAAATATGGCGTGCGCGACGAGGAGGGGAACCTCTCCGACGATAAGCTGCGCGAAGTGGCCGCGCACGAACAGGTCCGCATGTTCGAGCTCAAGCTCTCGCAAGGCGCAAAGCCCGGCAAAGGCGGCATTCTGCCCGCCGACAAGGTGAACGAAGAAATCGCTTCGATACGCGGCATTCCGGTGGGCGAGCCTTCGATCTCCCCCAACCGGCACCCCGAAATCAGCAATGTCGATGAATTGCTAGATATGATCGAGCGCATCCGCTCCGTCACCGGCAAGCCGGTCGGGATCAAGACTGTCGTCGGGGCCTATGGCTGGCTGCAAGAGCTGTTCGAGGCGATCAATGCGCGGGGCGTCCTGAGCGCGCCTGACTTCATCACTGTCGATGGCGGCGATGGCGGGACGGGCGCGGCTCCGTTGCCGTTGATGGATCATGTCGGGCTGACGTTGCGCGAATCGCTTCCCATGCTGGTGGACCTGCGCGACGCAGCAGGATTGAAAGACCGCATCCGCATTGTCGCCAGCGGCAAACTGGTTACGCCGAGCGAGGTCGCATGGGCGCTGTGCGCGGGCGCGGATTTCGTGATTTCGGCGCGCGGTTTCATGTTCGCGCTCGGATGTATCCAGGCGATGAAGTGCAACAAGAACACCTGCCCCACCGGCATCACCACCCATGATCCGGCGCTGCAACGCGGGCTTGATCCGGCGAACAAGGCGGTGCGGGTGGAGAACTTCATCAAGCAAATGCGCAAGGAAGTCGGCGTGATCGCGCATAGCTGCGGCGTGCCCGAACCGCGCCGGTTCAAGCGCTTCCATGTGCGTTTGGTGTGTCCGGACGGGAGATCGCGCCCATTGGACGAGCTGTACCCGCCGGTGGAGGCGAAGGCGGCCTAGACGCCGAACCAATGCTTGCGGTTGATCGTCTTGGCGAGGCCCAGTGCACTTGCGGTCAAAACCATCGAACCGGCAATAACGCAGGCGATGGCGATCGTTTCTGCCTCTTGCCCGCCACGGTAATAGATCGCCAGCAATGCCCAGCAGAATACCAGCGCATACCATGGATTGCCGCGCGATCCCGCAACCGCAAGCGCCGCAATCACGCCACCGATTCCGACCATCGCCGCCGCCGCCATAGGGTAAGCGAAATCGCCGCCGACGCCGTAGTATGCGAGCGTGGCGGAGATATTGACGATGCTCGCAGCGGTCAGCCACGCGGCCAACGCGCTCAGGACCAAAGCGGCGAACCAGCGCTCGCCTGAGGTCAGCTTGTCCTGCTGCGTGAGAGCGCGCAGGCAGGCGAGCAATCCGACGAGCGAGACGAGGATAATGATCGCAGAGACCGCGGTAAGGTTGTTGAACTGGGTGTAGGTTGCCCACACACCTTGCGCGGCCAAAGCAATCGCAGCGGGCCATGCGATGCGATTGAGCAAGCGGTTTTCGCGTTGACCCGGCAGAGCCTGCCAGATCGCGAAAATGGCCGAGCCAAGGAACAGCGGTCCCCAGATCGCGAAGGCCCAACCCGATGGTGTAATCAATGTGCGGATACTATCTGAACGGTTCCCGATGGGCTCCCCCATTCCGAGCTGCGGCAAGAAGGTCGAACCGATCTGGATGAACACCGCGATCAGCACGGCAGCGCGCTGGAGGGCAGGACGGGTGGCGATTGAGGGTGATTTCATAAGTGGTCCAACGCCCCGGGTCTGGCAAGGTTTCGACAAGGCCAGCGGTTACCACGCTTCGCAACCACCGGCCTTTCCGTTCGTGCTGAGCTTGTCGAAGCACTGTACTTACTTCGGCCCTTAGGTTCCAAAAGAAGGACAGCCCTTCGACAAGCTCAGGGCGAACGGGTTTTCTTGTGTAGTGCCCACCTTCATCGGCAACAGCGGTGTAGGAAAGCAAAATCGTCCTCAAATAGCGGAGCGGTAGGACAACAAACAACATCAGGGGGCCTCATAAGCCGGGTTCTGTCTCCGCGCGCGGTATCCCCGAAAGGACCAGCCGCGCGGTGGCAGCCATTCGTCTAGGCCGCCCATTGCTGGACGGCTCAAGCAGCCAACCCGGGCCTCTCGGAGCGAAACACTCCTGCCCTGCCACAAAAGGGCGGGCGCGAGGCCCCTATTTGGCCTTGCTCCGGGTGGGGTTTGCCATGCGGACGCTGTTGCCAGCAGCCCCGGTGCGCTTTTACCGCACCCTTTCACCCTTGCCTGTGCCCCCGGATCGGGTCCGGGGTCCATCGGCGGTATACTCTCTGTGGCACTTTCCCTGAACGCTGACCCTAAGGACAGCGCCCGGCGGGCGTTACCCGCCACCCTTGTTTCGTGGAGCCCGGACTTTCCTCGAACCGTAAAGCTCGCGGCTGCCTTGGCCCCCTGATCCGTTAAGCCATACAGAAAGGGCCGGCTTTAGGAAAGCCGGCCCTCTCCATCTGCAATCGCGCAAAGCGATCAGTTGGCGTCGCTGGTGTCGCCGGGCGCCTCGTCCGATGACAGCAGGACCTTCCAAACAATGGCACCAATCGCCGCACCAATCAGCGGCGCGACCCAGAACAGCCACAATTGCGACACGAATTCCGGGTTCTCGGCGTAGAACGCGACGCTGGTCGAGCGCGCGGGATTGACCGAGGTGTTGGTGACCGGGATCGAGATCAGGTGGATCAGCGTCAGCGCCATACCTATGGCTATTGGCGCAAAGCCCGCGGGCGCTTTTGCTGATGTCGCGCCCAAGATCACGATCAGGAACCCTGCGGTCAGCACAATCTCGGCCACCAGCGCGGCGGTCATTGTGTATCCGCCGGGCGAAAGCTCACCAAAGCCGTTCGATGCGAACCCGCCCGCGCTGAAGTCGGGTGCACCGCTCGCGATGACGAACAACACGCCCGCTGCGGTGAACGAGCCGAGCACCTGCGCGACCCAGTAAGGCACCAGCTCGCCCCAGCTGAACCGACCTCCGAGCGCCAAGCCAAGCGAAACCGCCGGATTGAAGTGTCCGCCCGAAATGCCACCAACAGCGTAGGCCATGGTCATTACGGTCAGGCCGAAAGCGAGGCTGACCCCGACAAAGCCGATCCCCAGTTCCGGAAATCCGGCTGCCAATACGGCGGAGCCACAGCCGCCGAAGACCAGCCAGAACGTGCCGACGAATTCCGCCGCGAGCTTCTTGAACATTGCAATCCCTCCATCACGTTGCGCGCGCTTGCGCGTCCAAAGGCCGTGTTAGAGCAGGAAACGCGCATTTGCGCAGTTAAGAGTTGTAACACGGCTGCCCCTGTCACCGGAGCAAAGCAGATCACCGCGTCGCGCCGCGGTCTCTGTCGAGCAGCAATTGCCAGAGAATCGCACCAAGCTGCGCGTCAAACACACCGGTTATCCGGTCGGGACGCCAGCGCCGCTCAAACGCTTCGATCGTCTTGCGCCCTTCGGTGATGTCGTATCCATAGCGTTCGAGCGCCAGCAGGAACGACCCTTCATTGGGGAACGGCGTGCCGTGCTCCAGCTTCTTTGGCCGCTCCAAGCACAATCCGTACTCGGCCAGCCGGTCCCAAGGGAACAGCTCACCCGGATCGATCTTGCGTATGGGCGCAACATCGGAATGGGCCACGACATTGGCGCGCGGGATGTCATACTGCTTCACAATCCGCGCGACCAGCGGGACCAGCGCGTTGAACTGCGCATCGGCAAAGCCGCGATAGCCGCCATTGGCCGGGTCATGACCGGGATGGTCCAGCTCGATCCCGATGCTCGCCGAGTTCACATCCTTGACCCCGCGCCAGAAGCTCTTGCCCGCATGCCAGGCCCGCTTTTCCTCAGGCACCAGCTGGGTGACGACACCCTCTTCGCTGATGATGTAGTGCGCGCTCACCTGCGCTTCGGGATCGGTCAGCCGGTCAATCGCGGTCTCGATCGGCTTCATCTCGGTGTAGTGAAGCACCAACATCGTGATCGGCAATTCGCGATCATTGCAGTTGGGCGAAGGCAGCACGGCGTGGACCAGTTCGTCGCGCTCCATGGCTCTTACCCGATCATCCCGTCAGGCTGAGGGATGACCGCGCCCAGAACCAGTGCGTTGTCGCTCACCTGATATTGCAACCCGCCGCCATGCTCTTGGGCCAGCAGCCCGATCATATGCGCCGCAGCGGTGCGGCTGCTGACTTCATTCTCGGCCAGTTCGCCTTGCAAAGCCCGACCGATCACCTCGTCGAAGGCAAGCCTTTCCGCCGTCGCGCGCGCCACAATCTCGATGTTCCCGGCACGCCGCTCAGCTCCGATATCCAGCTTACCCCCGCGCACCAGCGCGTCGAGCGCGATTTGCGCGAGGTTCAGCATCACTTTGATCGCCGGCTTGGGCAGGCTGCTTTCGGTGATCGCCCAGTTCAGCTCGATCCGTTTGGCATCACCGGCCAGCGCGGCGACCACCTCCTGCGCTTCCTCGACCGGAACCGCATCGCCAAAGCCCCCCGCTGCGCCAAAGGCAAGGCGGAAGAACTTGAGTTTATCCGTGCTGATCTTGGCGCTTTGTTCGAGCAGCTCGACCACCTTCTTGCGCATCTCCGGGTCCTGCTCTTCAGCGAGCAGCTCCAACCCGTTCGACAGCGCGCCGACGGGCGAGAGCATATCGTGGCAGAGCCGTGAACACAGCAACGCGGCAAGGTCGATTTGAGAGGTCATCAGGGGTTCAAAGGTCCGTTTCGTGTGAAGTGTGTTACACGCACTTGAGTTTCAGAATGTGTGACTTTTCATGCAAGTCACTCAAATTGCGTCATTAAATGGCCAATCCGGTAGGCGGTGTGTGACTTTCCGATTATGCTAACCTTCTATCGCAAATTTTGCACGGGCTTCCACCCGAACAATTCACCTAATTTCGAGGGATCAGAATTCTAGCCTCCAACGATTTCGTAGGAAAGCGCGTGGAAGCCGTCCGGCTCGTCTCGCCAGAACATAACCTCGCCTCCCGCAGCGATGGCCCAGACCTTTCCGTCTTTGGCCGAGGAGGCTTGGTCCGTCTCCGAAGGGCACGGCTCGCCTCTGGGATGCGAGTGGAAATAGCCAAGCACTTGCGGCCCACCCTCGCGCTCGGCGCGGTGCGCGTCGATCAGGGCCTGCGCGTCGATCTCGAAATGGGTTTCCGGCGCGGGGTGGGTGTTGCGGGTCTCAACAAACGCGGTCACCCGCGCTCCCTGACCCAGCAACAGCCCGCAAGCCTCGCGAGGATGGGCATTGCGGGTGGCGGATCGGATGGCTTGGATTGCTTCGTCCGCGATCAACAACGCCCCCTCACCGCTCGTCCTGAGCTTGTCGAAGGACCGTTTTTCCCCTTTAGCGGATGCCATGCCGTTCTGGACCTACATTCTGCATTGCCGCGGCGGTTCGTTCTATGCCGGACACACTGATGATCTGGAACATCGTGTGGCCGAGCACAAGTGTGGGAAAGGTTCGGATTTCACGGCTGAAAGATTGCCCGTGGAACTGGTTTGGTCACAAGAATTCGCGACGCGACATGAAGCACTGGCCGCCGAACGTCAGCTTAAAGGTTGGTCCAGAGCCAAAAAGATGGCGCTCATTCGCGGAGATTGGGACCGGATTTCTGAGCTTGCAAAAAGTAAGGACAGCCCTTCGACAAGCTCAGGGCGAACGGGTTTGAGGGGGAGGTCCAAAAATAACACCGTTCGTCCTGAGCCTGTCGAAGGACCGCACTTCCCTTCTCCCAATCCCGAAACGATCCTAACCGGAGAAACAAAATCCCCCGCCCGCCTCGACAAAGCGCTGGCCGAGGCCACGGACCTTTCCCGCGCGCGCATTCAGGCTCTGATCGCGGACGGGCGCGTCGCAATAAATGGCACCACTGCCACGTCCCCCTCGGCCAAGATCGCCGCCGAGACCCCGTTCACCATCGCCATTCCCCCCGCTGTCGAAGCCGAAGCGCAGCCGCAGGACATTGCGCTCGATATCGCATTCGAGGACGAGCATCTGATCGTCATCAACAAGCCCGCTGGCATGGTGGTTCACCCCGCAGCGGGCAATCCCGATGGCACGCTGGTCAACGCGCTCCTGCACCATTGCCGGGGCGGCCTGTCAGGGATCGGCGGGGTCGCGCGGCCTGGCATTGTTCACCGGATCGACAAGGACACCTCGGGCCTGCTGGTCGCGGCCAAGACAGACGCCGCGCATGAAGGGCTCGCCGCGCAATTTGCCGAGCATTCGGTCCACCGCCGCTATCTCGCGGTTTGCGGGGGGCATCCGTCCCCGTCACAAGGCACAATCGACGCGCGGCTGGGGCGTTCGGATGCGAACCGCAAGAAAATGGCTGTGCTCGAAAAGAATTCCTCGCGCGGCAAACACGCCATTACGCATTATACCCTGATGGACAGATTGGCGCACAGCGCGTTGATCGAATGCCGCCTTGAAACCGGACGGACGCATCAGGTGCGCGTTCACTGTGCGTCAATCGGCCATTCGCTTTTAGGAGATCCACTCTACGGCAGTGCCCCCAAACCGCTGAAACCCGTCCTCAAATCGCTCGGATTTGCCCGTCAGGCGCTGCATGCTGCTGAATTGGGCTTTAACCATCCTGTGACACGCAAAACTGTCCATTTCGAGGCCAGATTGCCGGACGACATGCGGGAACTGATCGACGAACTTACGCGTTTTAATCGATGAAATGCGCAGCCAAATGCGCAAATCACGCGTATATAGAACCACGTGGCCCAAAAGGTCAGATGCCCATCAGGGGTCTGATGCACAGCGGTCGACACTAGAAAGGTTAGGAATATCGTGAGCAACACCAAGACTACGGTCCCGGCCCTGAGCGGCGAGCAGAGTCTCAATCGCTATCTGTCGGAAATCAAAAAATACCCCGTTCTGACGGCTGATCAGGAATACATGCTAGCCAAGCGTTATGCCGAGCATGAAGACCCTGAAGCCGCTGCACAGCTGGTCTCGTCGCACCTGCGGCTCGTGGCCAAGATCGCGATGGGTTATCGCGGCTATGGCCTGCCTGTTTCGGACCTCATTTCCGAAGGCAATGTCGGCCTGATGCAGGGTGTGAAGAAATTCGAGCCCGATCGCGGCTTCCGCCTCGCGACATACGCGATGTGGTGGATCAAAGCCTCGATGCAGGAATTCATCCTGCGCTCGTGGAGCCTTGTCAAAATGGGCACCACTGCGGCTCAGAAGAAGCTGTTTTTCAACCTTCGCCGGATGAAGAAGCAGCTCGAAGCCTATGACGACACCGACCTCTCGCCGGAGGACGTGACCAAGATTGCAACCGATCTGGGCGTGCCCGAGCAGGAAGTGATCAACATGAACCGTCGGATGATGATGGGCGGCGATGGCTCGCTTAACACCCCGATGCGCAATGGCGAAGAAGGTTCGGGCGAATGGCAGGACTGGCTGACCGATGATCGTCCGCTTCAGGACGAAACGGTTGCCGACGCCGAAGAAGCGACGGTGCGCCACGAAATGCTGGTCGAAGCGATGGACTCGCTCAACGAGCGCGAACAGCACATCCTGACCGAGCGCCGCCTGACCGAAAAGCCGCAGACGCTGGAAGAGCTGTCGCAGGTCTACGACGTAAGCCGCGAACGCATCCGCCAGATCGAAGTGCGCGCCTTTGAAAAGCTGCAAAAGGCGATGCAGCGGATCGCCGGCGAGCGGCTGCTGCCGGGAATGGCTTAAACGCTGATCCGAAATGAAGTGATCAAAACCCTCCCCGGTTTGCGCCGGGGAGGGTCTTGTTTTGCCTCACTCCGCCGGAGCCAGATCCAGCACCGCTGCAACCATCGCCTTTGTGCCCAAAGTCACGCTTTCGCGCGGGGCGATTTTGAACAGGGGGGAGTGGTGTGACGGGACCGCCGGGCCGCCCGCTTCCTCTGCATCGAACGCTGCCTGAGGCGTGCCGCCGACCGCGAAATAGTAACCGGGCACACCCACCTCGTCCGAAACGAAATAGGCGAAGTCTTCCGCGCCCATGCCGCGCTGCTCAAACGGGATCACCGCATCCTCGCCCAACTCGCGTTTCATCACATTGTTGAGACGGCGCGCGAGTTCGGGATTGTTGTAGGTGACTGGCGTTCCCTCGATCACTTCCACCCGCACCGGCAGATTATCGGGCAGGCCGTGCGCTTTGCCCGTGTTCACCGCCACACGCTCGATCGCGGCGAGCAATTGCGCGCGCACCTCCTCGTCATTCGAACGCACGGTCAATTCCAGTTTCGCTTCGTCGGAGATGATGTTGTGCTTTGAACCCGAATGGAACGAGCCGACCGTGATTACGGCGGGCGAGAGCGGCATCACCTCGCGGCTGATGATGGATTGCAGCGCGGTCACAATCTGCGAGCCGATATAGACCGGGTCGCGCCCCGAATGCGGGCTTGCGCCGTGCGCGCCGATGCCCGGAACGATAATATCGACGCTGTCGGAGCTCGAATATTGAATGCCCTCCGAAGCGGTGACTTTGCCAGTGGGCAATTGCGATGCGACATGGAATGCGAGCGCATAATCGGGCGTGCCGAACCGTTCATAGAGGCCGTCTTTCAACATCGCCTCTGCTCCGGCAACGCGCTCTTCGGCGGGCTGGACGACGAACATGATCGTGCCGCTCCAGTCATCTCGGTTCTCCATCAGCCAGCGCGCCGTGCCCACCATTGATGTGATGTGCACATCGTGTCCGCACGCGTGCATGACCGGATATTCAACCCCGTCCTGACCCACCTGTTTGGCGGTGGAAGCGTAATCGAGACCCGATTTCTCGACCACCGGCAGCCCGTCCATATCAGCGCGCAGCAGGATCAGCGGCCCTTCGCCATTGCGCATCATGCCAACAACACCGGTGCCGCCCACGCCCTCGGTCACGTCCAGGCCCACCGCGCGCAGCTCGGTCGCCATGCGTGCGGCGGTCTCGTTTTCGAGAAAAGACAGCTCGGGGTTTTTGTGAAAATGCAAAAACAGCGACTCTAGATAGCCGTCATAATCCGCTTCAACGCTCGCACTGATGTCCTGCATATCGGCCAGAGCCGGCGTGCCAAATGCGGCCGCGGCGAGAGCAAGGGTGATCGGAAAACGGCGAAGCTTGGTCATGGCATCCTCACGCTGAAAATTGATCCTCAATTCAGAGCATGTCGCTGAGCGAACTGCAAGATGGCAGTAATAGTGCCCGTTTCCTGAGGCGACCTGAGACAGTGCGCCTGGTACAATCTGAGCACTAGGTCGGTAGCCCCTCGATAAGGGCATCAAACGCAGTCACATCGTACCGTCTCGGGTTTGTCTCTGGCGTCTCGTTCTGAATGCTATCCAGCACAATTTCCCGATCAGGATATTCCCAGCGCACGCGACCGGGAAAGACCTGTGACGTCGCCTCAAACCAGTGCATCAGATGCGGTTGAAGCGACAGGTGCCTCTCAAAATTGCCGCGTCGTCGACCTGTGTCCGCTTGCTTTTGCGCTCTTGCGACATCGGGCGCGATTGGCTTGACCAGATAGAGATCTGCAAAGCCCAGCCTGCCATCCGCAATCGTCGCGCGAACCGCACGGCGCGCATTGGCGAATTTATCGGGCCAAGGATGCCCCGCCCGCTCCATGCACCACGAATAATGGATCTTCATGGGATCCGTATCGCAGATCGCAAATCCATGCTCGCGCTCGACCTCCAGCGCCATCTGGAACCGTCTCACATTGTGCTCGGCCCAGAACCGGGCATGATCATCAAGGCTGGCATCGGCGTCAGGACGCGTGTCTTTTGCCGGTATTTCGGGAACCACAATGTGATCGCCGAACTGGCGCGAATATGTGGTCTTTCCAGCCGCGCTAATACCTTCGACAACGATAATCATGGCCGGACTTCTTCAACCCAAAAGAGAATCGGTCAATTGATATGCGCGGCCGCGCCACTATTTTCGCCCCATGCTCACCGCCCTCGCCCGCATTCTGGCCAAAGCTATCCTGTGGTTCATCGGGCTGACCTTGCTGGTCGTGATCGCATTTAAGTGGCTTCCGGTGCCGGTCACCGCGACCATGTTGATGGATGAAAACGGCTACACGAAGGACTGGGAAAGCATCGAAAATATCGACCCCAACCTCGTCGCAGCGGTGATTGCAGCCGAGGATTCCAAGTTCTGCGAGCATTCAGGGTTTGACACCGAAGCGATCGAAAAGGCGATTGAAAGCAACGCCCAAGGCGGCCGTATCCGCGGTGGATCAACCATCACACAGCAGACGGCGAAGAATGTTTTCCTGTGGCAGGATGGCGGCTACTTCCGCAAAGGTCTGGAAGCGTGGTTCGCGTTTTGGATCGAGCTGATCTGGGGCAAGCACCGGATTTTGGAAGTCTATCTCAACGTCGCGGAAACCGGCATCGGGACCTATGGCGCCGAAGCGGGTGCGCAGCGTTACTTCGACAAGTCGGCTGCTCGTCTGACGCCCGACGAGGCCGCGCGCATGGCCGTGGCCCTGCCGCTGCCCAAGAAGCGCGCGGTTAACAATCCGAGCGGCTGGCTTGCGCGTCATGGCAAGACGGTCGAAGCGCGAATCAACGTCGTGAAGCGAGACGGGTTGGATGCCTGTGTATATCAATGATTAAGTTCGGAACTGTCCAACAGCATTGACGTTTTACCCTCACGAAGGCATTTGCCCGGAGGATACAGGAGCACGCATGCCAAGTCGCGCCGCGATCCCGGCTGATA
>JBCCOF010000067.1:0-16113 GCA_039025455.1 Pseudomonadota bacterium
AATATAGCAACGATGGCCACCTCAGCGTCAGATCATTCAGTGCGCCAGGCACCGCGGCAGTCACCGCGATGGTGGAGGCGGTTCAATGTGGTCTCGCGCCGCGCAAACCTGTTTCGTTGGCTCGAGGTCATTTGCGCTATATCCGTCGTTTTGGCGGTTGCAGCGACCTACTATGCCTATATGCGCAACCCGGACAGCACCGACCTGCTGCCAACCTTGCAGGTCTCGCTATTGCTAATGGCGACATTGGTTCCGGCAATGGCTTTGCTTGTGTTGATAGGGCGGCGTCTTGCCTTGCGGCGTTCCGCAGGCAGCACCGCGCGATTGCATGTCCGGCTTGTGTTTTTCTTCTCGCTTGTAGCGGCGATCCCAACTTTGCTCGTCGCTGGCTTTGCGGCTTTTCTATTCCAGTCCGGCGTCGATTTCTGGTTCTCGGATAACTCGCGCGGGTTGATGGAAAACGCAAACGAGCTTGCGCGCAATTATTATGACTCCAACCAGCGCGATGTGGAACAAGAGACGATCGCGATGGCGGGCGATATGCGGTATTATCTTGGCCAGATGTCGCTGACCGATGGCGATTTTGTCGATATTTACCAGTATCAGGTTGAGCGCCGTGAATTGACCGAAAGCGCGGTTCTTCAAAGGGTTGAGGATAACACCCTGCGCCGGGCAGTGATGTTCAATCTTACAGAGGGCAATGAGCCCCTCAATTTCAGTGCAACGGCCTTACCCCGTCTGGACGAGGGGCAACTGGTGGTTGTCGAGGGCAGTCCCGAGCGGATCTCCGCACTTGCTCCAATCGATGTCGAGAGCGGGATTTACCTGTACAACGCGCGAACCACCGAAGAGTTGATGTTCAATTCTTGGACCAATGCGCAGGCGGTTGCGACAGCTTACGACTCGCTCACTCGCGATGCGCGTACGCTCCAGCTGCGCTTCAACGTAGCGCTCGTTTTGGTCAGCCTGCTGTTGGTCAGCATGGCCATTTGGTTTGCGCTGAGATTCGCGGATCGACAGGTTGAACCGCTTACAGACCTTGTCGGGGCGGCCCGCGAAGTGGGGCAGGGCAACTTTGCGCTCCGGGTAGACGGGCGCACCGGTGCCGACGAAATTGGCCTGCTCAACCGCGCATTCAATCGCATGACCGCGCAACTTGAGAAGCAGACCGATGCCCTTGTTGGAGCGAACCGCCAATTGGACGACCGGCGCGCCTTTATGGAGGCCGTGCTCGAATCGGTAACCGCAGGTGTGATCTCCGTCGATGAGGACAGCTGTGTCACGCTAATGAACGGGACAGCGCAGACACTTCTGGCTGACACCGCACTATCGAACACCAATCCAGAAGAGCTGGTCGGACACTCGCTCAAAGAGCTGTCACCGGAAATTTGCGATATGGTCAGCGAGGGTGAGGAAGAGGCTATCGTCAGCCACGCGAAAGCCGGAGAACTCTTGACCCTGGCAGTGCGTGTTGCACCCGGGAGCAGCGGGCATGTTATCACTTTCGAGGACATCACGCGGCAATTGCTCGATCAACGCCAAGCGGCTTGGTCTGATGTTGCGCGGCGGATTGCGCACGAAATCAAAAATCCGCTCACTCCGATCCAGCTTGCAACCGAGCGCTTGAAACGACGCTATCGCAAACACGTCGAGGATGACGGCGAACTGTTCGATGAATTGACCAGCACTATAGTGCGTCAGGTCGGTGATCTGCGCAAGATGGTTGACGAGTTTTCGTCTTTTGCCCGTTTGCCCAAGCCCGTCTTTCGAAGTGAGGACGCAGTCGATCTCGTGCGTCAGGCGGTCTTCCTGCAAGAAGTGGCGCATTCGGGAATCGAATTTTCGGTTACGACCGAGACGCTCGATAACCGCATGATCCATTGCGACCGGCACCAGCTAGGCCAGGCGATGACCAATGTGCTCAAAAACGCGGTTGAAGCCGTCGAGGCACGCGCAGCCGAAGCGCGGGGCGAATACGCCGGCGCCATTAAAGCCGAGATGGTTGGCGATGGCGACTATGTCAGCATAACTGTCGAGGATAATGGGATCGGGCTACCCGTAGATAGGGACCGCCTGACCGAACCTTACGTGACCACCCGCGAAAAAGGCACAGGACTGGGCCTGGCTATCGTCAACAAGATTGTCGATGAGCACGGCGGTGACATGTCATTCGCTTCTGGCGGTGACGGTGGGACGAAAGTCATCCTGCGATTTGCCCGCGACCCCCAAATTTCCGAGCAGGAGACGCTTTGATGTCTGCTCAATCAAACCCCCAAACCACACCTTATGGAGCTGCGCATGGCGCTTGAAATCCTGGTCGTCGATGATGAACGCGATATTCGCGAACTGGTCGCCGGAGTGCTTGGCGATGAAGGCTACGAATGCCGGACAGCGGCTGACAGCACCACCGCGCTTGCCGCTGTTGACGAGCGCCGCCCCAGCCTCGTGCTGCTAGATGTTTGGCTTCATGGCAGCGAGATGGATGGCCTTGAGCTGCTCGACGCGATCAAAGCGCGCGAGCCCGACCTGCCCGTCATAATCTTCTCAGGCCATGGCAATATCGACACGGCTGTGGCCGCCGTTGGGCGCGGCGCTATGGACTTTATCGAAAAGCCATTTGAAGCCGAACGTCTCCTTATGCTGGTCGAGCGAGCCACTGATACCGAGCGCATGCGTCGCGAGAATTCGCGTTTGCGCGAAGGCATCTGGCCCAGCGCCGAGTTCACGGGTAATTCTTCGGCTATCAACGCAGTGCGAGCGACACTGAAACGGGTGGCGAACACCGGCAGCAGGGTGCTAATCTCCGGCCCGGCGGGCGCGGGCAAGGAGGTTGCAGCGCGCCTTTTGCATGCGTGGAGCTCGCGCGCCGATAGCGCATTTGTGCTGGTGAATTCCGCGCGCATTACACCGGAACGCTTTGAACAGGAGCTTTTCGGCGAAGAAGCGGACGGCAAACAGGTGCGACCCGGCCTGCTCGAGACTGCCGATGGCGGGACGCTGTATCTTGATGAAGTCGCCGACATGCCGCTGTCCACGCAGGCCCGAATACTTCGCGTTTTGACCGATCAGAGCTTTGTCCGTGTGGGCGGTACGCGTCAGATCGGTGTAGATGTTCGCGTCGTATCTTCCACTACCCGTGATTTGACGGTTGAAATGGAGGAAAAGCGCTTTCGCGAAGACCTGTTTTACAGGCTTAACGTTGTGCCGGTGACGATCCCTTCGCTTGCTGACCGGCGCGACGATATTCCTGCACTAACCGAGCATTTCTTCACCCGATACTCGACCGATCAGGGAATTCCTCCGCCGGAGATATCTGAAGAAGCGATGGCTGCGCTTCAGGCGTATGACTGGCCGGGCAACGTGCGCCAGTTGCGCAATGTGGTCGAGCGCACGATCATCATGACCCCGCGTGAGCGATTGGATGTCGTCGAACCGGACATGCTTCCGGGAGAAATCACTGGCGGGCGTCTCGCTGCATCGGGGCAGGGGCTCTCCGCTATGATGGGCGTGCCCTTGCGCGAAGCGCGCGAGAGTTTCGAACGCGAATATCTTACAATCCAGATCAGGCGTTTCTCTGGCAATATCTCGAAAACGGCCACATTTATCGGGATGGAGCGCTCAGCATTGCACCGCAAGCTCAAGCAACTCGGCATGGCCGAACGGCGCGAAGCCGAGATCAAGGATTAGCTTTGGCGCCGCCCCTTTATAGTGACGGCAAACCACATATCTGCCTCCCATAATTCAGTCATTGCTCGAATGGCTTGCTCGCGGCATTATATCTTGATGATGCCACGATGGGTGGGCTGTCGCTGGCGTCAAAACAGTGGACCGTAAAGACGGCCGCCAAGAACAGGAGCATTGAAATGTCCAATGGGCGAACTCTCTCTCCGCGCCCGTCCTCTAACACCGCTGCTGATGCAAGCGATGGTACTTCGGGTGGCCGAAAAGGAAACACGCAAGGAAGCTTGCAGGACGCATTCCTTAATCTGCTTCGCAAGAACAAGACGCCTGTCACAATGTTCTTGGTCAAGGGCGTCAAGCTGCAGGGTATTGTGACCTGGTTTGACAACTTCTCGATCTTGTTGAGGCGCGACGGTCAATCTCAGCTTGTTTACAAGCATGCCATTTCGACCATCATGCCAGGTCAACCGGTAGACGCATCGCAGTTTCAGATACGCGCCGGCAACAAGAAACAGCGTTTGCTCCAGGACGTATTCCTAAGCCGCGTGAGCGACGCGCATGTTCAGGTGACGATGTTCCTCGTGAATGGGGTTATGCTGCAAGGCCGAATTGCCTCTTACGACCTCTTTTGCATGCTTCTTGAGCGCGATGGCGCGGTTCAATTGGCTTACAAGCATGCTGTCTCAACTATCCAACCGGCGGTTGCTGTCGATCTTAGTGATGAGACAGACATCATTGATGATGACGATGACGATGAATTCGACGGGATCGAAGACTGAGCTTTGATGATGATCTGATGGACGAGGTAACCCGCGGTGCGCGGGCCCTTGTGTTGTGCCCGGATATCCGATCATTCACATACGATCTTGATGCCGCAGAGCGCTTGGAAGAGGCTCAGGGGCTGGCGCTCGCAATCGGCGTGGTCATCGCACATTCCGAGATCTTCACGATCCGCACCATGCAGCCCAACACGCTGTTTGGGTCTGGTCAGGTCAGGAATATCTCCACCTTGTGCGAACAACACGAAGCCGAATTGGTCATCGTCGATGGAGCGCTGACGCCGATCCAGCAGCGCAACCTTGAGGACAAGCTAAAGCGCAAAGTGATCGACCGAACCGGCCTAATTCTGGAAATTTTCGGCGAGCGTGCGGCAACAGCTGAGGGGCGGTTGCAGGTCGAACTCGCACATCTCGATTACCAGCAAAGCCGGTTGGTGCGCAGCTGGACCCACCTTGAGAGGCAACGCGGCGGTTTCGGATTTCTGGGTGGCCCCGGTGAGACCCAGATCGAGGCCGACCGCCGGATGATCCGCCAGCGCATGAGCCGCTTGCGCCGCGAGCTTGAGCAGGTGCGCAAGACCCGCACATTGCATCGCGAGCGGCGGGGAAGGGCACCTTGGCCTGTGATCGCGCTGGTCGGATACACCAATGCGGGTAAATCGACGCTGTTCAATCGACTGACCGGCGCCGACGTGATGGCGGAAGACCTGCTGTTCGCGACACTGGACCCGACGATGCGTGCAATCAGCCTGCCGGGTGTTGAAAAGATCATCATGTCGGACACGGTGGGCTTTATCTCCGATCTTCCGACTCAACTGGTTGCAGCCTTTCGCGCGACACTCGAAGAGGTGACCGGCGCAGACATTATTTGTCACGTGCGTGATATGGCGAACCCCGCCCATGCCGCACAAAAGAAGCAGGTAATGGAAGTGCTCGCCGATCTCGAGGTGGTAGACCGCGACACGGGCGAGAGCGACATTCCCATCCTTGAAGTGTGGAACAAGGCCGACCTACTGGGCGAGGAAAGAAAAACCGAATTGGCGGAGGTCGCGTCAGGGTATCAAGCCGTAATGATTTCGGCGGTCGATGGAACCGGAATTGACGGTTTTGCCGCCAAGATTGCGGAAATGCTAACCGCAAAGGCCAAAGAACTGACTGTTACGCTGCCGGCGAGCGATGGCCGGAGGATCGCATGGCTTCATGCGCATGGAGACGTTTTGAGCGATGATGATGCCGGGGAAGGGGAGGATGGCCCTCAGCGGCGGCTGACAGTGCGGCTCAATCCCAAGGAATATGGGCAATATGCAACACTATAACGCTGAATTAGAGTTGTTTTTCAGCCGCTTTGACCCGCTGCCAAAGCACTTCTTTCTCATCGAGCGATAGGTTAGCGAAATCGCCAGCGGCCAGTTGTTCCATGGCTCGAAATCGTCGCTCAAACTTGCTGTTTGCCGCTCTTAGAGCATCTTCCGCAGTGACCCCATGGGCTCTTACAAAGTTGACCGCCGCGAACAAAAGGTCTCCCGCTTCTTCGACCTTCTCAGCCTGTGAGGTAGCGGCGTGAAGCTCCTCTACTTCCTCTGAAATTTTGGCTTGCGAACCACTGGTGTCGGGCCAATCAAAGCCGGTTCGCGCCGCGCGTTTCTGGAGTTTTTGCGCGCGCATCAAGGCTGGCAAAGCTAGGGCAACGCCTTCCAAAGCACTGGTTGCGCCTTTCTCAGCGCGTTCAGCCTCTTTTATATTCTCCCAGCGGGTTTCGCCCATGGCACCAGTTTCATCGCCAAAAATGTGTGGGTGGCGCGCGACCATCTTATCGCTGATCGAGCGCGCAACGTCTTCGAATGCGAAGTTTCCGGCTTCTTGAGCCATGCGGGCGTGGAAGACGACTTGGAGCAGCAAATCGCCGAGTTCATCGCGCAGTTCGTCCATATTGGCGCGCTCAATGGCGTCGGCGACTTCGTAGGCTTCTTCAATCGTATACGGAGCGATGCTGGCAAAGTCCTGCGCCAGATCCCATTCGCATCCGCCGTCTGGATCGCGCAAACGCGCCATGATGGCGATTAATCGGTCAATTTGACTTGTGGGGGAGCCCTCGCTCATACCTCACCTTAAGATGGATAATATATATTATGTTAAATATCACAATGCGGTTTGTTACCGTCTGAAGCCCAACCCCAGAAGATCAACAGCCAAATAAGCCCCCGCGAAAATAGCAATCCACAGCAAAGCCATTTGCAGTAACTTGCTCCAACCGAGCTTGAACGACGCCAATGCGCTGCCGGCGAGAACTAGCCAGCCAAGCATCGCCACAATCGATATCATCGTCGTTTCATTCATGCCGTCACCTCCAACCCGTCATATCCCACGATAACATTCTCGGGCACTTCATTCACGAGCGTTCGATAATCCATGCTCTTGTCGAGATGCGACAGCACAACCTGTTTGGCGCGCGAACGCTCGCCGAACTCAATCGCCATGGCAAGATGCGCGTGCGACGGATGTGGATCGCGCCGGAGGCAATCGGTCACCAAGACATCAACACCATCAACAAGGTCTAGCATTTCCTCGGAGATTTCGCTGAAATCAGTTGTGTAAGCAATTGATTTACCATCAGCTTCAAACCGATAACCGGTGGATTCACCCGGTCCATGCGCCATCTGGCACCATTCGACGCTGAACCCCGCGACAATGCGCAGCCGATCGAGCGTATCGAGCGTTACCAGAGTCGGATAGCCATCCTGACCGGCAAACACATAACCGAACCTTTGGCGCAGTCTCCGAACGGTTTCGGTCGCGGCGAAACCAGGTATCGGGCCACCGCGCCCGTATCTCAGCACCCTGAGATCGTCGATCCCGTGGCAGTGGTCGGCATGATCATGCGTCCAAAAGATCGCGTCTAGATGCGTCACGCGCGCGGCCAGCAATTGAGCGCGACAATCACTGGACGTATCAATCAGCAACCGAGCGCCATCATCATTTTCGATCAGAACCGAAACACGTGTGCGGCGATTCCGGGGCTCGTCTGGGTCGCAATCGCCCCAGTCGCCAAGCCCGTCAGCACCCCCGACCCGCGGCACACCTGTTGATGTGCCCGAGCCGAGCATCACAACTTTCACAGCATAGCTTTCGAAAACAGCTTGGAGAAATTCGCGGTCGTTTCTTCGGCCAGTCGCTCCAGCTCTGTTTCGCGCAAGCCCGCAACAAAGCGCGCCGTGTCAGCTACAAAAGCCGGCTCGCACTTCTTGCCCCGATTGGGCACCGGCGCGAGGAACGGGCTGTCGGTTTCGACCAGAATGCGGTCGGCAGGCAAGTCCTTCGCAACCGCTTGTAATTCCTTGGCATTCTTGAACGTGACAATGCCGGACAACGAAATCGACAAGCCGAGATCGAGCACCTTTGCTCCGAACTCCGCCGAGGCGGTAAAGCAATGGATCAAGGCCGGAAAGGCCCCCTTCTCCATCTCTTCTTCAAGTATTTGGAACGTGTCATCCTCCGCATCGCGCGTGTGGATGATCACTGGCAGTCCCGTTTCGCGCGCGACGTCGATATGCATGCGGAACAGCTTGGCTTGGGTGTCGCGGTCGGAGTGCTCGTAATAGTAGTCGAGGCCGGTTTCGCCGATACCGATCACCCGCGGGTTCTCGGTCGCCGCCATCAGCACCCCTCGCCCGAGGTCTTCGTGCCCGTCGGCTTCGTGCGGGTGAATGCCGACACTGGCAAAAACATCGATCTCGCGCGTGGCCGTGCCGACGACTTGTTCCCACTCGCTCTGCTTGGTGGAGATGTTGAGGAACGCCCCCACCCCCGCCTCGCGAGCGCGCGCCAGCACGCCGAGCTGGTCTTCGACGACACCCTTATACTCAAGATGGCAATGGCTATCGACTAGCATCAGTCATTGTCCTCTTGGGGCAATTCGAGCCTTGGAAACAGGGGTTTGGGCGCTGTGATTCGGAAATCACTTGAAGCAAGCCCAGAATACCAATCGCTGCGAATACCTTCATAGGTCCGTAAATCGGGTGCGATGCCCATTGTATCAAGCAGGCGCTCGGCGCTTGCCGGGATAACCGGCTGAATTGCGGCCGCGAGACGGGCGATGCAGATGTAGAGGGTTGCGAGCACGGTGTGCATACGATCAGGATCAGACTTGCGCAGCGCCCATGGGGCTTCGGCATCGATATAGGCGTTGCAGGCAAACACCGCTTGCAGCCACGCCTCGACCGCCTGTTGCAGCGCAAGTGCCTCGAAAGCCTCGGGAATGTCAGTGCTGATCGCGCGATCTACCGCTTCAAACAGGGCATTATCAGACTCGGTAAAGCCGTTGATCTCGGGCAGGTTTCCGTCGAGGTTCTTCGCGATAAAGCCCAACGTCCGCTGCGCGAGATTGCCGAACGCGTTGCCAAGCTCGCCATTGGCGCGCTCGACAATGGCTTCGGGCGAATAGCTGCCGTCTTTGCCGAACGCGACTTCGCGCACGAGGAAATAGCGCAGGGCATCAACCCCGAACTGCTCCGCCAGCGCCAGCGGATCGGTCACATTACCAAGCGACTTCGATTCTTTTTGTCCGCGATTGAGCAGGAAGCCGTGGCCAAACACCTTTAGCGGCAGCGGCAGGTCCGCGCTCATCAGGAACGCCGGCCAATAGATCGTATGGAACCGGACAATGTCCTTTCCGATCAGATGCACATTGGCGGGCCAGAACTTCGCCATATTGTCGGTTTGATCCGGAAAACCCAATCCTGTCAGATAGTTGGTTAGAGCATCAACCCAGACATACATCACATGATTGTCGCTACCCGGAACCTTCACACCCCAATCGAAACTCGTGCGGCTGACAGAAAGATCGCGCAGACCCTGTTCAACAAAGGCGATCATTTCGTTGCGGCGGCTCGCCGGTTCGAGGAAGCCGGGCGTGCGCAGCAATTCGAGCAAGCGGTCCTCATATTTCGACAGGCGGAAGAACCAGCTTTCCTCGACGGTCCATTCGACCGGCGTCTGCTGGGGCGAGAGCTTTGCGTCCCCCTCCCCTTCGACCAGCTCGCTTTCATCGTAATAGGCTTCGTCACGGACCGAGTACCAACCTTCGTAGCGGTCCAGATAGAGGTCCCCCGCAGCTTCCATACGCTTCCAGATCGCCTGGCTCGCGGTATGGTGGTCGTCCTCGACGGTGCGGATAAAGCGATCATACGAGATGTTAAGAGCGTCGCACATTTCACGGAAATAGCCGGACATTTCGTCCGCCAACTGCCTTGCGGTCAGGCCCTGTTCCTCGGCCTTGCGCGCCATTTTAAGGCCATGTTCGTCAGTGCCCGTCTGAAACCGGACATCGCGTCCGCGCAGCCGCTGAAACCGCGCGATGACGTCGGTTGTGATCGCCTCATAGGCATGCCCGATATGCGGGCGCCCGTTTGGGTAACTGATCGCGGTGGTGATGTAGAAAGGCTCAGCCATGGGCCGGTTCGCTAGCGGCGCTGGCGGAGACAAGCAAGGTGCCGATCTCGAGGGTAAGCAGCGAGGTGTCGAAATTGTAGGTCGGCGCCTGCCCCGCAAGCGCGACGAGTTTCGCATGCGCTTCAATTAGTGCGGCGCGCTGGGCGCTCGATTGCGTCGAGGCGGCGTAATGTGCGACCAGCGCTTGCGTTAGCTCCAGCACCGCTTGGATACGGTTGCGGTCTGCTCTGGCTCCGATCAACCGCGTTAGCTCGCCGCGCGCGCCGAACGCCGGATCGCCCTCGGTGATGAGGCGCCGGATAAGCTGCGCAATCGGGCCAAGGTCCTGTTCGACGAAACGCAATGCAGCGCCGAAGGACCCGCCCGCTGCCTGTATCGCCGCATCGCGGGAAGCGTTATCGATAGAACCATTCTCTCGTTCAAGCATCGCCTCGACCTGAGCCGGTTTCAGTGTGGGAAACCGCAGGGTGCGACAACGCGAACGGATGGTCGGGAGCAAGCGCGATGGCCGGTGGCTCACCAGCATGAAGAACGTGCCCTGCGGTGGTTCTTCAAGGCTTTTGAGCAGCGCGTTCGAAGCGCTCGTCTCCATATCGTCTGCGGGATCGATAATAATCACCCGCCGCGAGCCGAGGGTTGGCCGCGTGAACAGCCGCTTTTGCATAGCGCGGATCTGAGCCACCGGGAGATTGCGCTTGGTCTGATAGGGCTTGCCGTCGTCGCGCTTCTTCTCCTCCTTTTCGTCCTTTGGCAGGTGGGTGAGCACGGTGATGTCGGGGTGATCGCCCGCAGGCTGTGCGACACCCTCCTCCGCCACCAATTCTCGCGCCGCTGCCAAGGCGAAATCGCGCTTCCCAAGTCCGGCCTTGCCAGCAAGCAGCCAACCATGGTGCAGCCGCGTGCCATCAAGCGCGGCGCGCCATTCGGTCCACGGCTCTTTGTGGTTGGGCCACTCCATCAGGGTGCCTTATGCTCGGCAGGAAGCAGCGGCTCCAGTGTCGCGAGAACCCGTCGATGGACCTCTTCGGGAGAACCGTTCCCATCGACCAGAGCGAAGCCATCGGGATCGGCCTTGGCGAGCACCTTGAACGCTTCGGCGACCTTGCGATGATAGTCTGCGCTGCGCCCGCCGATTGCGTCGCTGTCATCGCCGTCGCGCGCCGAAAGTCGCTCTGCAATTCGCGCCTCATCCACTTCAATCAGAATGGTGAGATCGGGCCGCAGCCCTTCGCTTCCGAAGCCATGCAGGGCCGTGATCGCAGCATCGCCAAGCCCCCCTGCCCCGCCTTGGTATGCCCGGCTTGAATCGACAAAGCGGTCACACACAACCCAGTGCCCGGCGGCCAGCGCGGGGCGGATCAGGCGCTCCACATGATCAGCCCGCGCAGCGGCGAACAGAAGCGCTTCTGAACGTGCTCCCCACCCCTCTCCCGGTGGATCGAGCAGAAGTGTACGGATCGCCTCTGCCCCGGCCGTGCCACCGGGTTCGCGGGTGGTTTCGACCGTCGCCCCACGCGCCTCCAGCTCTCGCGAAAGCAACCGAGCCTGAGTGGACTTGCCAGTCCCCTCCCCGCCTTCAAAAGCGATAAAACGCGCAGGCGTGAGTTTCGTCATGTGACCCACCCCACAAGCCCGTTCCATAGCCGGTCAAAGACGCCGGCCTGCTCGACATCCGCATCCGCGAGCAGAGGAATGCGCGCTTCATCCATCCCGGGGACGACAATCTCAAGCGTTGCAACCCGCGCACCTTTGGCGATGGGAGCGCGCAGCGGGCCGTTATAGCGAATGGTCATCGTGACGTCGCGCGTGCGGCCCTTGGGCACATTCACGCGCACGGTGCGGTCGGTTCTCACCGCGACCGTCTGCTCTGCTCCGTTTTGCACTTTCGCTCGCCCGACAACCTGAGCTTTCTTAAGGAGGCTCTGGCGGTCAAAGGCGGCAAAGCCCCATTCCATAAACTCTCGAGAAAGCCGCGCGCGCGAGCTGTTGCGGTCCATTCCAGCCAGCACCATGACGAGCCGCTGATCCCCTCGCTTGGCGGTTCCCAAAAAACCAAAGCCAGCCTCATTGGTGTAGCCGGTTTTGAGCCCATCAGCCCCCTCGACACGCCCGATCAAAGGATCGCGGTTGATCTGCGTTATACCATTCCATGGAAATTCCGCCCGCCCGAAATAGTGCCTAAAGCTTTTTGGATGGCGGGTCGTCACTGCTTCGGCCAGTTTGGCAAGATCGCGCGCGGTGGTGAAAGTGCGCCCATCATCGGGCCAGCCATTGGGTGTGGCAAAATGGCTGCCAAACATCCCGAGACTGCGCGCTTTCGCATTCATCATCGCCGTCCATTCGGGCACCGATCCGGCCACACCTTCGGCCAAGACTACCGATGCGTCATTGGCAGAAACCGTCACAATCCCAGTGAGCAGATCCTCGACCCGCGTGGAGGTTTCGGTATCGAGCCACATGGTCGAGCCCTTGCCGTTCCAAGCGCGCCACGTCTCCGGCGTGATCTGCACCATTTGGTCGGGCTTCAGCTTGCCTTCTTGCATCAGCTCGAAGGCGACATAGGCGGTCATCACCTTGGTGATCGAAGCCGGGACGAAGCGGCGGTCGGCATTGCGGGCGTGGAGCACTTGCCCGCTGGTGATATCGATCAGATAGGCGATCGCCGCTTCATCGATGGGCGGCATCTCTTGTGCGCCGGGCTTCTGCGCGGAGCCCGAATAAGGCACCACAGCAAGTGCCAGCGTCAGACACGCCGCGCCCAAGCAGTTTGAAAGTTTCGCGATCACCAGCGCGGCATAGCCGCACAGGCGCGACTTTGCGAGCCGAACCGGCTGCTTAGTTCACGATTTCATCTGCCAAAAGACCGACGCTCATCGCGTAATAATTCGAGCAATTGTATTCGAGGATCACGCGGTAATTGCCCGTCAGCAGCCAAGCCGGTTTCCCAGGGCCATCTGGCTGGAACAGCGAGACAAGCACATTATCGTCCAGTGGTCGCTGTGGCTGGACGCCCAACGCACGCCATTCCTTCACCGTTTTCCATTGGCTGTGCCGCTCGTGCACGCGCGAGCAAACCGGCGAGACCAGCTTTGTCTTGTATGCGTCGACGTTAAAGCCGCTAGGCACATAAGCGCTTACACCCCAGGGCTGACCTGTGCGCCACCCTGCATCGCGGAAGTAGTTTGCGATGGATGCGAAGGTGTCGGCGCGATTGGTGAAGATGTTGGCCCGTCCATCGCCATCCCCGTCGGCGGCGAGTCTCAGATAGACCGACGGAAGGAACTGCGGATTGCCGAATGCGCCTGCATAGCTGCCGATCAATTGCTGACGCGAATAGCCCCGGTCGGCGACTTTTAGCAGGGCGATAAATTCGCCTTCGAACAACTCGCGGCGGCGCCCTTCCCAAGCCAGAGTGGCCAGACTGCGCGACAGATCGAAATTGCCTCTGATACGGCCATAGCTGGTTTCGTGCCCGAAGATTGCGACGATGATCTCGGAGGGGACGCCATATTTCAGCTCAGCCGAGCGCAATTGCGATCGCTGGCTGCGATAGACATCCCGCCCGCCCGCGATGCGTGCCGAATTGACGTGGGTGCGGATATAGGGCGCCATCGCCGGATAGCCGCGCAAGGTCGGTCGCCCCGGCTGCCCCTGATCGAGTCGAATGACGCGAGCGTTTGGGGTAAGCCCAGTCATCATACGTGAAATCGTAGCCTCGCTAACGCCCTCTTTTCGCGCGCGTGTTTTCAAGCGCTCAAGATAGGCTTCGAACGAAATTCCGTCCCGCGCGCGCACTTGCGCTGATGCTGGATCGTGGGTGACTGGCGAAGCGAACGCTACAAAGAAGGCGAGGGTCGCGCAGGAAAGGATACGAATAAGCATTCGTCTTCCTCACATAACCAACATGAATTGCCAATTACCCCGCGCGCTCAATCTACAGTGTAATGCAATTGCGCGGTAAGCCGCTTTGATTTTCCGCTAAAGCGCGTGGGCGAGGAGCGCTTCGTAATCCTCGCGGCATGCATCGGCGACTTCGCGGTAAGCGCCTTCAAGCTCGGGCAAGTGCCCCGGAGCGCGGCCGAAGCCCGTCGACGCGTTGACCTTGTCATACCAATGCGCCTCCCAGATACCGTCATCCGGGTGCGGGCCTTTCTCCCAGGATAGCATCGCCTGATCCCACCTAATGTCGAGGCCACGGCACAAAGCCTCCAGCTTGCCCGCCGGGTCCTGCAATATGGCATCGGAGTCGATAACCACCGGTGTGGTGCCGGTCCGCTGGGTCACTTCGTCAAAATAGGTCCGCAATCTCCTGAAACCCAAGGCATCGGGGTGCTCGAGCTCGTTCTTGGCCCGATAGCTGGCGACCACACGCTCTGGCGCGCGGATCAGGAAAGCGTGACGGTGCTCTGGCATATCATTGATATCGACCGGCCCCACCATATGATGCGGCATGTGCTTTTGATACCAAACCGGCGCATTGTCGGGCGAAGAACCGGATTGCTGGGCAAGGACGCGGTGCCAATCGCATTCCATGTTCTCGATAATTTCGGCAGCCATCGGGTGCCGCTCTCCGCTATCCTTTAGGAATGCGCCATAGAATGGCTCGTCGCTCACCGCGCAGTCGGCGCGCGCTCCGAAACTGCGCATCATGGCTGTCGAGATATTGCGCGGGCCGGACCACATCGCGATCCTGATCGGCTCGGTCATCCGGCGACATCCCGATCCATCAAGGCACGGTAGAGACCCTGCAGACGCCCAACCATTGGGCCGCGCGAAGCGGTTAATGCGCGTCCGTCAATCTCGGTCACTGGGACGACACCAGCGAAAGTGCCCGTCACAAACGCTTCATCCGCGCCATAGACATCGGTGAGGGAGAAGTTTTTCTCAAACACCGGGATGTCGTTCTCGCGGCACACTTGGATGACATTCGAGCGCGTGATCCCGCCGAGGCAGTAATCCCCGCTCGAAGTCCAGACCTCGCCCTTTCGAACGATAAAGAAGTGCGTCGAATTGCATGTCGCGACAAAGCCCTGCGGATCGAGCATCAAGGCCTCGTCCGCCCCCGCTTGCGTCGCCTGAATGCAAGCGGTGATACAATTGAGCTTTGAATGCGAGTTCAGCTTCTGATCCTGAACCGCCGGATCACCGCGCCGCACATGCACCGTGAACAGCCGGATACCGGTCTCGATGGTCGCAGGCAGCGGAGCCTTGTATTCGGGGATGATCACAATCGTCGCAGGCGAGATCACGACTCGCGGGTCCTGATAAGGCGTCGAGCGAATGCCGCGCGTCACCATCAGGCGGATATGCACACCCTCCTCGTCCCGCATCGCATTGCCATCAATCGTTTCATCGAGCCGCTTGGCAAGTTCCTCGCGGCTAAGGCCGATATCCATCGCAATGGCCTTTGCGCCTTCATAGAGTCGATCCAGATGCGCATTGAGGAACGCAATGCGACCCTTGTGCAGCCGCAGCCCTTCCCACACCCCGTCACCGAGCATGAAGCCGCTGTCGAAAACCGAGACGCTCGCCTGAGCGCGCGGGGTCAGCGAGCCGTTTACATTGACGAGAACCCGTTCATTGCGCGGGTCGGGTGCAAAATCGTGCGTGCCTTGAGCCATACGATCAGCATCTACACCGATGAAATCCTGAAACAACCGTGGTGACAAGCGGTAACTCTCGCGCTAATCGCCTGATCCGCGCGGACAGGTGGCAGAGCGGTTGAATGCACCGGTCTTGAAAACCGGCAAGGGTGCAAGCCCTTCGTGGGTTCGAATCCCACCCTGTCCGCCAAAAGGCCCGCCATCTGGTGGGCCTTTGTTGTTTGCGGCGGCGCTTGATCAGGCGGTGGTGGACACCAACCACGCCTTGCAACCAAACAGGGGCCCCGCCCCTTCCACATAATTGCTTTCGAATAGTGATTTTAGGTCGGCGGAGGCTGCTTTGCGAATGGCTTCGGGTTGTTCATCCAGAACTCTACCGATCCCGAGTGAACCAAGCACGAACCCCACGGCTTCGTCTGGTGTTGCGCCTTTTCCACCCACCGCTTGCTGACCGGAATAGGGCTCAACCTCCATTGTCGAAAACCCCCCGGCGGTCAGCACTTCTTCAAGATAAGCCAAATCCTCAAAGGCAAAGGGACCCGGCGCACGCGGTTCGGCCGGCGGAACCTCCACATGCGCTCGAAGAACCCCCATCAACTCCA
>JBCCOF010000068.1:0-15971 GCA_039025455.1 Pseudomonadota bacterium
CGCGACAGCCAATGGGCGACCCTGCTGATCTTCAACGCGCTTGCCCACGGGTCACAATTTGCAGGCAACATTCCGATGGCACTGCGAAACCGGCGCGGGGGCGGATTATGGAGTGTTTTCAAAGGCGTCATGCTGCAAATCTTCGTGATCGATTTCACGCTGATGATCGTCAATGCGGGTTTCGCCGTGGTCCTGCTCGTGTGACGGGTGGGTGAGGAAAACTTGGCCGCCGCACTGGTTGCGCTTGTAACTACCCCGCGATATCTAACCGCCAGTGCATGTGCCGGGAGGAGAGGCGTTCCTGCGGAGGTTAGGAACGGGCGCCCCCGAAGCTGGATTGGCTCCTGCCTTCCTGGGAGCGTGAGCTAGCAAGGACTTGCCGCTATGACGGATGCAATCGACGCCACCGATACCCCAACCCCGCGCCGCAAACCCAAGCCGGAAAAAACCCATATTGGCGGGCGCGAATTGAAGCCTTCGACCCTGATGATGGGGCACGGATTTGACCCGACCCTTTCCGAAGGCTCTCTCAAAGCCCCGATCTTCCTGACCTCGACCTTCGCTTTCGAAAGCGCGGCGGCGGGCAAGCGGCATTTCGAAGGGATCACCGGCAAACGCGAAGGCGGCGCGGAAGGCCTCGTCTACTCGCGCTTTAACGGGCCCAATCAGGAAATCCTCGAAGACAGGCTGGCGGTGTGGGATGGCGCGGAGGATGCGCTGACCTTCTCAAGCGGCATGACCGCGATCTGCATCCTGATGATGGCCTATGTCAGCCACGGCGACGTGATCGTGCATTCCGGCCCGCTCTATGCAGCATCGGAAGGCTTTGTCGCCAAGGTGCTGAGCAAGTTCGGCGTCACCTATATCGACTTCCCCGCCGGGGCGAGCCGCGAGGAGCTCGACGCGGTTCTGCAACGCGCGCGCACCATGGCGGACGAGAACGGTGGCAAAGTCGCGATGATCTACCTCGAAAGCCCGGCCAACCCGACCAACGCCCTTGTCGATATTGAAGCCGTGCGCGATGCGCGCGATGCGCAGTTCAACCGCCCCTGCCCGATTGCGATCGACAACACCTTCCTCGGGCCGCTGTGGCAGCGTCCGCTCGATCACGGCGCGGACATTGTCGCCTATTCGCTGACCAAATATGTCGGCGGCCATTCGGACCTTGTCGCAGGCTCGATTGCAGGCGCGAAAAAGTGGATGGACCCGGTGCGCGCGCTGCGCAACACGATGGGCGGGATCGTTGATCCGAACACCGCATGGATGCTGCTGCGGAGCCTTGAAACGGTCGAATTGCGCATGCAGCGCGCGGGCGAGAACGCGGCGAAGGTCTGCGCCTTCCTCTCGGCCCATCCCAAGGTCGAAGGGCTCGGCTATCTCGGCCAGATCTCCGATGCGCGCCAGCAGGACATCTATGACCGGCACTGCAAAGGTGCCGGATCGACGTTCAGCGTGTTCCTGAAAGGCGGCGAAGCGGAGTGCTTCCGCTTCCTCGACAACCTTCAGATCGCCAAGCTGGCGGTGAGCCTTGGCGGGACAGAGACGCTCGCCAGCCACCCTGCCTCGATGACGCACCTTTCGGTGCCCGATGAACGCAAGGCCGCGCTCGGTATCACCGACGCGCTCGTGCGGATCAGCATCGGGATCGAGGACCCCGACGACCTGATCGCGGACTTTGAACAGGCGCTTGAGGCGGTGTGAGCGTCAGGCTGGATTTAGTCTGATAAATAGACTAAGTGACTCCCAGAGACGGGAGATTGATTCATGACGATGTGCACATGCATGGTGCAGGAAGGCCAGATTTCCGCCGAGCAAGAGGCTGCGCTGCGCAGTGAAACCAGCGCTTTCGCTCAGCGCCATTTCGGCTCACCGGGCGAGATCAACTGGATCACCGTGCCCAAAGGCAATGGCTACACCGCGGGCGAGTTGTCGACTTCGGTCATCGTCAGCGTGCGTTCCGACCGTTCACTCGCGCCGTCCGATCGCATTCCGCTTTTGCATGAGCTTGAAGAGATCTGGCGCACCCATGCGGACCGAACACCCAACGAAGTGGTCTCCGTGATCACCGATCCGGTCGCTTAAAGGGAGTAACCAGACATGCCGCTCTATATCGTCAACACCAAGACGGGCGCGATGCCTACCGAAGCCAAGCCCAAAATCGCTGACGACGTGACCCGCATCCATTGCGATGTAACCGGCGCGCCGCCGCAATTTGTGCATGTGTTCTTCTTCGAAGACGGGCCGCAACCGCCGCTGGGTGACAAAACCGCTATGCTCTATGGCCAGATCCGCGCCGGACGCACCGACGACCAAAAGGCGCAAATCGCGCGCGAAATGGCCGCTTCAGTCGCGCAGCACACCGGCATTGCGCCGGGCGATGTGCACGCCTTCACAACCGACACTCCGGCAAGCTGGGTGATGGAAGGCGGCGATGTCCTGCCCGAACCGGGCGAGGAGGAGGCATGGCTCGCGGCGCATGAGGCCAAGCTGGCGGCTGAGAATGCGCAGGCCGCGCAATGAGCGAGGCTGGCACAGACAATCGCAAACCGGTTTTCCTCGTCATCGGCGCTGGTGCCGGGATTGGCGGCCACACCGCAGCCCGCTTTGCCGCCGGTGGCTATCACGCGGTGCTCGCGCGGCGTTCCGATGAAGCGGGGCTGGCCAAGCTGGTCGGCGAGATTGAGGATGCGGGCGGCACGGCGACCGGCACTTTGCTCAACGCGGTCGAAGACGGGACTATCGAAGAGCTGGTCGAGCGGATCGAGCGGGATATCGGACCGATCGACACCGCGCTCTATAATCTGGGCGCGCAGATTGGAAACCGCCCCTTGCTCGAAACGCCGCATCGCACGTTCGAGCTTGGGTGGCGCATGGGTTGCTATGGTCTGTTCCGGCTCGCCCATGCGATGTTACCGGCGATGGTCGAGCGCGGCCGGTCGGGTGGAAAGGGAGGCACGCTGCTCGTCACCTCCGCCACAGCCGCCGTGCGCGGCAATTCCGGCCAGCACAGCCACGCCGCCGCGATGGGCGGTCGGCGCATGCTGTGTCAGACGCTGAACGCGGAGTTCGCGCCACAGGGCGTCCACGTGGCGCATATCGTGGTCGACGGCTCGGTCGATGCACCCGACACTTTGGGCAAGCTACTGGGCGACAAATTCGAAGCCTACAAAGCGATGAAGGGCAAGGACGGCGTGATCGATCCCGGCGCGCTGGCGGAGACCTATTGGAACCTCTCGCAGCAGCCGCGCAATTGCTGGACCCACGAGATCGACGTGCGCCCGTTCACCGATATACCGTGGTGGAACGACAATCCGGCACCGGAAATCAACACGAGCGCGGAAAAGCCGGGATTTGGGAAGGGGAATTAGCCGGCTAGGCCGCTAGCTTTCCGACCAAGGCCCGCAATCCGGCATCAAGGGCCGGATCGACAAGCGCACCCTCGGCAAACGCCTCATAAAATTTCGGCACAGCCATATGGCCAACAACATTTCCGCCGAAATGCGGAGCAGCGTTGACAGCGAAGTCCAGTGCACGCCCCCCGCCGCCAGGTCCGGGTGAGGTCGAGAGCATAACTGTCGGCTTGTTCTGCCACACTTCGCGCCCGACCCGGCTGCACCAGTCGAACAGGTTCTTGAATGCCGCTGAATATGCACCGTTATGCTCGGCAATCGACACGATCAATGCGTCGGCCGCTGCAATTCTGGCAAGGAAATCATGCGCCAATTGCGGCACTCCGCCGGATTCCTCGCGGTCGGGGCGATAAAGCGGCATTTCGAAATCATCGATGTTGAGCGTATCGACCTCGGCCCCTTCGACAAGGCTCGCGGCGTATTCGGCCAGCTGGCGGTTGATCGACGTCGCTGAATTACTCGCGGCAAATGCAAGCACACGCATGGCATTCTCCTGTTGGGGCGTGCACGGACAGCCCTACCCCTTCCACTCGCGCCGTTCCTCGGCCAGCCTTAGCACGTCGTAGGACAGCTGGATCTTCTGGAATTCCTTGGCCGCTTCCTCGTCACCCGGCTTCACGTCGGGGTGCACCTTTTTGGCCTTGGCGCGGTAGGATCGTTTGATTGCGGCAAAGTCCGCGTCGGCTTCCAAATCGAGCACTTCGAGCGCGCGCATTTCGTCGGCGCTGCGCGATCCGTCGCCCGAGCCGCTCCAGCCATAATGCGACGCCTCGGCATAGCCGGAATTCTCCGCTTGCTCGGCCTTTGCGCGCTGGGCCTTCTCTTCTTTGTCGAGCCCTTCGAAATAGTCCCAGCCCTTGTTGTATTCGGCCGCGTGCTTTTGGCAGAAATACCAGCGGTCGGGGCTGTTGGGTGATTTGGGCGCGGGGCACAGGCCCGGCTCGGTGCAGCCATGGCGGTCACACTCGCGCTGGGTCACCGCTTCGCGCGGGGCGTCATAGGAGCGCCAGCGCGGAAAGCCCCAATCGAGCGAGCGACGCGCGCCGCTCATCGGGAAACGCCGGTTGCGGGGCGGGGGATGACGTTGGTCGAGTGCATTACACGCTTAATCTACGCACGCTCGCAATGATTGCAATGAAGTGGGAACAGGTTTCAATCTGAAATGTTGCATTGCAATAGAGTGTTTAGAAATGCGCTTTAAAGCGGGCGCTGCGTGAAAGTGGGATAATGAGCCAGCAACTTACCCTGTCCAGTCTGTTCTCGATGCTCGCACTGGGTAGCCTGTGCGCCGTCGTGACGCTGGGCGATATTGTGGGTGTCGATGTGGTCGGCTCGCAGCCGCTGGTGCAGACGCAGGCTCAGGTCATGGACCAGCAGGCCGAGCGCACGCTCAGCCTGCCGTTCTGATCCATTTAGCCAAGTTTATCGTCTGGCGCCCGGCACAATGGTCACGCTGGCCGCGCGGCGGTTTTGCGCCCAAGCGGTCTCGTTCGAACCCAGCGCCACGGGGCGCTCCTTGCCATAGCTCAGAGTGGTGATGCGATCCGCTGATACGCCAAGGCTGACAAGGTAGTTCTTGGCAGAATTGGCGCGGCGCTCACCCAAAGCAAGGTTGTATTCGCGCGTGCCGCGTTCGTCGGCATGGCCTTCGACTGTGAAGTTCAGCGAGGGATAGCGCGCGAAATACTGCGCCTGCGCCTGAAGCGCGGCGGCATCGGCGCTGTCGATGTTGAAGCGGTCGGTGTCGAAATAGATCGTGGTCGAACTGCCAACGGCGGCTTCGAAGTGTTCCTGAGACCCAACTTGCGGAGCGGTCGTGCCACCGCCCCCATCGGTGACCGTTGGTGTCGGCGTCGGCGACGGCGCGGGGTCGGCGATCGGCGGCAGCTCCGGCGGCGCTTCCTTCGCGCAGGCAGCAATCGTCGAAACCGAGGCGAGAAGCAGGACAGTTGCGATTGGCTTGTTCATCAGGCTCATCCTTTCAATCAGGTGCATTCTTTTCGTGAAAGCGTTTCGTATAAGCGTATTCTACTGGGAAATTCAGTCGCGGATCGGGCCCCATGCAGGGTCCGATGCGTCAACCGGCGTGGGCAGGCGGCGTTCGTTGCGCCCGGTCAGGTCCACCTGCCACAGACCCGAGCTGCCCGAATTGCGAGCGGTGCGGAAGAATTGGATGATCCGGCCATTGGGTGCCCAGGTGGGTGCTTCGTCCTGCCATCCATCGGTGAGTACGCGCAAATTGCGGCCACCCGGTGTCATCACCGCAATGTTGAAATCACCGGCAATGCGGGTGAAGGCGATCTGATCACCGCGCGGGCTCCATTCGGGCGTGGCGCAGCGGCCTCCGGAAAAGCTGATGCGCCGCTGGTTCGAGCCGTCAGCATCCATGACATAGCATTGCTGCGAACCGGAACGGTCGCTTTCGAATACGATCTTGGTCCCGTCTGGTGAGTAGGACCCTGCAATGTCGATCCCCGGTGTTGTGGTCAGCCGCTCGCTGCGCCCGCCAGTCGCCGGAATGCGGTAGATATCGGTGTTGCCCGCAACCGCCATCGAATAGAGGATATAACGGCCATCGGGTGACCAGCGCGGCGCGAGCGTCGGGCTGCTATTCTCGGTCACCAGTGTCTGCGTGCCCTGCCCCAGATCATAGACATAGATGCGCGGGTTGCCGTCGACATAGGAGAGGTAAAGCAGCTTGGAATAATCGGGCGAATAGCGCGGCGTGAGCGCGGTGGCGCTGCCCAAGGTGATAAAGCGGTGGTTAGCGCCGTCGCTGTCCATCACGGCCAGCCGTTTCACCCGCTTATCCTTCGGCCCGGTCTCCGCGATATAGGCGATGCGGCTGTCGAAAAACGGGTTCTCTCCGGTCAGGCGCGAATAGATAAGGTCGGAGCATTTGTGCGCTGCGCGCCGCCAATTGCGCGAGCTGACCACCCAGCCATCGCGCACAAGCTGGCTCTGCAAGGCGACGTCATAGAGATAGCATCCAACCAGCAAGCGCCCGTCGCTGCGCATCTGGACATAGCCGTGAACCAGCATTTCCGCCCCGCGCCCGCTCCATGTCGAGTATGCCGGCGCTCTTGTCTGGGCGAAGGTCGGCCGTGGCAGCGAATCCGGTCCGGTCGGTTTGAACAACCCGTTGTTGCGCAGGTTCGACGTGATCACCCGCGCGATTTCCTGACCCAGCGCGCCCGTGCCGTTGGCGTTGGCAGCGGTGGGCTGGTCTCGGTCGGGGACGAAGGCGGGGATAGCGATGCCGAGGTCCTGCCAATCGGCATCATCGGTGGTGGAACCGGTTAGCCCTCCCTCATCCTCCTGAGCAACAGCCGGAGTGGGCTGCGGCGCGGGCATAAACGACTCAGTCACCTCTTGCGCGGCAAGCGGCGTCGCAAAGATCAGCGAAAGCACCGCGATGGTCGATGTGGATCTCATTGCTTTTTCATTTCCCAATTCCGGATCGACTTCCACCCGTTGTAGAGTCTGTCGGGTAGCTTGAAAGGTGCGGCAAGCTGAACCGCGCGAATTGCGCGTTCACAATGGGTTCCTGCCTGTGGACGGTTCGACGGCGTGATCGAACTCGGCTTGGTCCGGCAGGTCGGCTTGCCGCTCAACGACCCGTTTTCATTCAGGCGGAACGACACCAGCGAAACCAGCTTTTCTGCATCGGCCCCTTGCGGGACCATGCCACGCCAACGCGGTTTGATCTGGCGGTCAATCTCGCGTTGCAGGCTCTCGGTGGCACTCGCCCCGATCTGCGACGCGGGCAGGCGCGTTTCGTTGGTCGAAGTCGAGGTCCCGTTTCCTTCCGAAAACGCGCTGTCGAACTCTCGGTTGCCCGATCGCCTGCGGGTCGGGTTGGGCGTCGAACGCGGTGTCGAGCGTGCGCGCGTCGGTGTTGGTCGGGATGTGGAGCGTGTCTCGCGGCGCGGAGTCGGTCGGGTCGGGCGCGGCGGCGGGGTGGTTTCCGGCGGGGTCGGAGCGGTCTCGCTTTGTGTTTCAGCAATCGGCTCAGGCTCGCCTAGCGTCGGCGCAGTGGCCGCACGGCTTTCCGCCACGGGATCGGGCGCGGTTGATTCAAGGCTCACTTCAGTGGCGAGACTCACGGTCATGCTCTCGGAAACCGGGCCAACCCGCTCACCGCCAAAATCGATCTGCAACGCAAGCGCCGCCACGACCGCCGCGTGCAGCGCCAGCGCGACGACCAGTCCGGCCTGATCGGTGCCTGCGAACACACCGCCTATGCGAGATGTTTCTCCCATCACTATCCAGAACTATGGCTCTGAGACTGAACCGCTGGTGACCAGCGAGATCGAGGAGCACCCTGCGCGGTTCAACTCACCGAGCACAGCCATCGTCCTGCCGTAATCGACAGCGCGGTCGCCGCGAAAGGTGATCAGGGGCTGGTCCGCACCGCCAGTGCAGTTGATCCGGGCGAGCGCTTCGGGAAAGCCGCCAGCCGGAACCTGCTCATTATCAATGAAAATCACCCCGTCAGAGTTGAGCGAGATGGTCACTTGATCCGGCGTCTGGTTGACCGGTTCGGCGCGGCTTTCTGGCAATTCGATCGGCACACCCACCGCGAGCAGCGGCGCGGTGACCATAAAAATGATCAGCAGCACAAGCATCACATCGACAAAGGGCGTGACGTTTATCTCCGCCATTGGCGCGCGCTTGGAGCGGCGGGCACCCCTGCGACCAGAGCTTCTTATCGACGCGCCCATCAGAGTCCTTTCGTTCCGCACGCCATCCGGCGTGCGAATTCCTCGGCCCTCGCGGGCCTGCGGGCGGCCGGTCGGCCTTGCGGTCGCTGACGCGACCGTGCTCCGCGACCAGGCGGATGGCATGGAATGGTTCGGCGCCCTTGGCGTCGCAAGCACGACTGCGCGCCCGCAGCGACGCGACCTTCAGGTCGCATGAGCGAGGAAATCGCGTTCGCTGATGCGAATGCGGAAAAAATCATGCCTTATCCAATTCGCGGCTCAGTCCGGCGTGCACCTTGTCGGCAAAGCGCTGCAGCTTTGCTTCGTAACGGTTCACCGAGTTGCTGAAACGGTTGTAGGCGATGACCGCGGGGATCGCTGCAAAAAGGCCAATCGCGGTCGCAAACAGCGCTTCCGAAATACCGGGCGCAACCACGGCGAGCGAAGAGCTTTCCTGCGCGCCGATCTGGAAGAAGCTGTTCATGATGCCCCAGACGGTGCCGAACAGACCCACAAACGGCGCGACCGAACCTGTCGTGGCCAGAAAGTTGAGCCTGACAGCAAGCTCATCGGCTTCAAACGCGACCTGGCTCTCCATCGCCCCGCCGATCCGCTCGCGCGCGGCGCTGCGGTCGATCGACGGACCGGCTTTGGAGCGCTTCCATTCATCCAGCCCGGCGCCTGCGACCCGCGCGGCTGGGACCTCGCGGCGCGTTTCCTTTGACAGCAGCGGCTCGCGGTCCTTGGTCGCCCAAAATTCGGTCTCATACTTGCGCGAAGCCTTGTTCAGCCCACCGATCCGCAGGCTGAAAGAAACGATGATGGTCCAGACCCAGATACTGGCCAGAACCAGACCGACCATCACGATTTGAACCACGATGTCAGCGTCAAGAAACAGCTCGAGCGGGTCGAGACGGGTTGGCGCTGCTGCGGCGGGGCTGAAAATATCCAATGGAAGTGTCATGCGGCCTCTTGGTCCATGAAAGTTCTGAAAGCGGCACGCCATGCGTCGGGTTGGCGACGCGGGCGTCCTTCAAGCGTGATGAAACCGGCGCGCACCTTTGCGCTGACCAGAACCGTGTCGCCGCGCCGTGCGATTTGATCCATTCGCACGCTGGCCGCGCCCAATTCGTAGCAACTGGTTTCGATCACCACGTCATCGTCAAGCTTTGCCGGCACGCGGTATTTGAGCTCCATTTCGGTGACAGCATAGGCGCCCTCACCCGCTTCAATCGCGTCGCGTTGGTCAATGTCGAGCATGCGCAAGAGATCGGAGCGCGCGCGCTCGAACCAGCGCAAGTAATTCGCGTGGTAGGTTATGCCAGAAAGATCAGTGTCTTCGTAATAGACCCGCACCGCATAAAGGTGCCGCGGGCCGTCGAAAACGCCACCTGGGGGAGTAGGATTAACCATCGCAAAGCCGTCTAGCGCAGCGCGGATTCGCTGCATAGCCGGGTTATGCCATGCCGCCCTGAATGACGCCGAAACGAATCCCAGCTGCGATAGAACGCAGTTATCGGCGCGCAATCATTGGTCGCGAAGCGACCGCAAGCGCGCCAAAGAACCTTGGTGCGCGTCCGCAGCGACGCGACCTTCAGGTCGCTTGAGCGAGGAAAATGCGGCCCGGATGGGTCGCATTACCCAGAAATCATACGCCCCAGCGGCTGACCACCAAAGATATGCACGTGCAGATGCGGCACTTCTTGCCCGCCATGCGCGCCGATATTGGCCATCAGGCGGTATCCCGGCTCCACCAGCCCTTTCATCCGCGCAACTTCGCCCACGGCGCGCACAAAGCCGCCGATCTCCGCGTCGCTCGCTTTGGCCGAAAAATCATCCCAGCTGACATAGCGCCCCTTGGGGATCACCAGCGTGTGAATCTCGGCCTGCGGATTGATGTCCTCGAACGCATAGGCCCAATCGTCTTCATAGACCTTATTAGAGGGGATCTCCCCGCGCAGGATCATGGCGAAGATATTGCCGTCATCGTATGGCAGCGTTGGATCAATCGGCACGTTAGTTCACTCCGTCTATTCGCTTTATCTAATCGCTGCGGCTGGCTTTTTCTTCGAGGCCCGACAGCCCCTCGCGCCGCTCCAGTTCGGCGAGGACATGATCAAGCGAGACGCCCTTTGCGTTCAGCAAAACAAGCAGGTGGAACAGCAGGTCCGCGCTTTCGCCGACCAGTTCCTCATTGCTGCCCGCAAGCGCCGCGATCACCGCCTCGGTCGCTTCCTCGCCCAGCTTTTGCGCGATCTTGGACAGACCCTTGGCATTCAGTTTGGCAACATAGCTTTCGTCAGGCGAGGCCGATCGGCGCTGCGCGATGGTGGCTTCGAGATTGTGGAGCGTGCTCATCGTTCAAATGTCCCTCAAATGCCGCGCGCGGGCAAGCCGGCATCCCTGAGCGCCTTATGCGCCTCGGCAATCGAGTGGGTGCCGAAATGAAAGATCGAAGCGGCGAGCACCGCACTGGCATGGCCTTCGCGCACCCCTTCGACCAGATGGTCGAGAGTGCCGACCCCGCCGCTGGCGACGACCGGAATATTCACCGCATCGGCGATGGTGCGGGTGAGCTCGAGGTCATAGCCCGCCTTGGTCCCGTCGCCATCCATGCTCGTCACCAGCAACTCGCCCGCGCCCAACTGGGTTACGAGTTTTGAATATTCAACCGCGTCGATCCCGGTCGGCTTACGGCCGCCGTGGGTGAAGATTTCCCACTTGCCATCCGCCACTTTGCGCGCATCGACGCTGGCGACAACGCATTGGCTGCCGAACCGCTCGGCTATCTCCCCGACCAGTTCGGGCCGAGCGACCGCAGCCGAGTTGATCGCGACCTTGTCCGCTCCGGCAAGCAGCAGCGCGCGCGCGTCTTCGACACTGCGCACACCGCCACCAACGGTGACGGGCATAAAGCATACCTCGGCTGTGCGCCGGACGATATCGAGCAACGTCCCGCGCCCTTCATGGCTGGCGGAAATGTCGAGGAAGCAAAGCTCGTCCGCCCCCGCCGCATCATATGCGCGCGCCTGTTCCACCGGATCACCGGCGTCTTTCAAATCGACAAAGTTCACACCCTTCACCACGCGGCCATCGGCGACATCAAGGCAAGGTATGACACGAACCCGAACAGTCATTGCGTTTGGACCTCCGACGAGGGCGGAACAAGAATTTGCGCAGTCATTTCGCACTCCTCCCCCTCACACGCTGGTTCAGGGAAAAAAGGCAAAACCGCCATCGGCCAGATCAGGCTGATCATAAACGCCCCGCCCATGCCATAGACCAGCCCCTGCTGGCCATATCGCGGCGCAACCCATGTCGCGGCCAGCAAGGCGAGAGCCAGAAAGATCACTGCATTGATCAACGCAATTTGCAGGTAACCACCCGACACGGTGTACCCTCCCAACGCGCTCAGGATTAGAAACATAAATCCGATCAGGCGATACATTAGGCCTTCGTCTCCGCCCGAGCACCCATCGCAATCGCGGCGGCCAGATCCAGGCGCCCCTCATACAGCGCCCGCCCCGTTATCACGCCTTCGATGCCGTTATGCGCTTGCAGCGAGAGGACGTGGATGTCATCCAGACCCTTCACTCCGCCGCTCGCAATCACGGGGATATCGACCCGCTGGGCGAGCTCCACCGTCGCGTCGATATTCACGCCTTTGAGAAGTCCGTCGCGGCCAATATCGGTGAACAGCAGCGAGGCGACGCCCGCATCCTCGAACCGGCGGGCGAGATCGACCACCGGCACATCGGACACCTCGGCCCAGCCCTCGGTTGCAACCATGCCGTCCTTGGCATCGACAGCGACGACGATGCCGCCTTCCCATTCGCGCGCCATTTCTCTCACGAAATCGGGATCCTTGAGCGCCGCCGAGCCCATCACCACGCGCGCCACGCCGAGGTTGAACCAGCCTTCGACTGCCGCTGCATCGCGGATGCCGCCGCCCAGCTGCACATACCCGGGGAAACGCTCGACAATGGTTTTGACCGCCTCGATATTGCGCCCCTCGCCCGCGAAACTGCCGTCGAGATCGACGACGTGCAGATGCCCCGCGCCAGCCTCCGAAAAAATCATGGCCTGAGCCGCAGGATCATCGCCATAGATCGTGGCGCGGTCCATGTCACCTTCGGCCAAGCGCACGACTTCGCCGCCTTTGAGGTCGATTGCGGGGAATATGATCATTGTCTCGCCTCCCTCACCTTCGTCATTCCCGCGAACGCGGGAATCCAAAGCGGAGCCACACAAGTTGCAGGATGGATTCCCGCTTTCGCGGGAATGACGAGGGTTATGGCTTCCACTCTAAAAACCTCTCAAGCGTCGCCAAGCCATAGGCCTGACTTTTCTCGGGGTGATACTGCACGCCCACTATGTTGCCCCGCGCGACCGCCGCGACAAGCCCTTCGCCGTGATCGGTCATCGCGGCGATGTCTGAAGGCTCCTGAACGGCAAAGTGGTAGGAATGGAGGAAATAGGCCTCGCCGGTTTCGATCACGCTGTGGTTCTTCGCATGCGGCAGCATGGCCACATCGTTCCACCCCATATGCGGCACCTTGATAGCGGGGTCGCTCGGCTCGATCAGGCGGACCTCGCCCGGCACCCAGCCCAGCCCCGGTGTCGTCCCGTGCTCCAAGCCCCTGTCCGCGAGCAATTGCATGCCCACGCAAATGCCAAGAAACGGCGCGCCGCCCACATGCACCCGCTCGGTCATGGCTTCGACCATATGGGGAATGGCATTGAGGCCCTGCGCGCAGGCCTTGAACGAGCCGACACCGGGCAAGACAATCCGGTCAGCCGCGCGCACGACATTGGGATCGGCGGTGACCGAAACCTGCGCCCCAACCGCCTTCAGCGCATTGTGCACCGAATGCAGGTTACCCGCGCCGTAATCTATGAGAGCAATGACCTCCGCCACGATCAAAGACCCTCGGTCGCGCAGCGACCGCAAGCGCGACCGCGCGCCCGCAGCGACGCGATCTTTGATCGCATGAGCGAGGATATCGCGCGCCCGGATGGGCGTGCGGAACAAAAAAACCTACCCACCGAGTTGCCCCTTGGTGCTCGGGATCGCGCTGCCTTTGCGCGGGTCGCGTTCCACCGCCACGCGCATGGCGCGGGCAAAACCTTTGTAGATGCTCTCGCAAATGTGGTGGTTGTTCGATCCGTACAGCAGCTCGATATGCAAAGTGATGCCCGCCGATTGCGCAATCGATTCAAACCAGTGGCGGATCAGCTCGGTGTCCCACTCGCCCAGCTTTTCCTGCGTAAACCCGGCATTCCAGACGCAATAGGGACGCCCCGAAATGTCGAGCGCCACGCGGCTCAGGGTCTCATCCATCGGCGAGTAAGCCGCGCCATAGCGCCCGATGCCCGCCTTATCGCCCAAGGCATCGGCAATCGCCTGACCCAGCGCAATCGCGGAATCCTCGGTCGTGTGGTGTTGATCGACATGCAGATCGCCGACGACCTCCATGTTCACATCGATCAGCGAGTGTTTCGAAAACTGCTCGACCATGTGATCGAGAAACCCGATGCCGGTTGAAATATTGTAGGCGCCGGTGCCGTCGAGATTGACGCTGATCGCGATTTTCGTCTCGGCGGTGTTGCGCTCGACAGAGCCGGTCCGCGCGGGGGTTGATGCTGTCTGGGCCATGCGCAGCGCTATAAGCGCGTCGGCGGATCGTGCAAGCAGCGCTGAAGCGCGCCAATTGGTGAAAATGCCTATCAAACAAGGGATACCCTCACGAAAGGCTTGACCCGCGCCGCGCGGCTCGTCACCTTTCATCACGCGATGACAGAAGACACACCCGACAGCCTTATCCCCTACGACGAGATCGTTCAGGAAGCGCTGCGCGCCGTGGTTGGCCGCGTGCTGGGTGAAATCCAGACCGACGGCGGTGAATTGCCGGGCAATCACCACTTCTACATCACTTTCAAGACCGGCGCGCCGGGGGTTTCGATCCCCACTCACCTGAAAGAGCGCTTTCCCGACGAGATGACCATCGTGCTTCAGAACAAGTTCTGGGAGCTTGAGGTCGGCGAGGAAGGGTTTGGCGTGGGCCTGTCGTTCAACGGAATTCCGGCCAAGTTGCTGGTCCCGTTCGCGGCGATCACGGCCTTTGTCGATCCGGCGGTCGATTTCGGGCTGCAGTTTCAGGCAGCTGTCGATGAAATGGCACCCGAAGAGCACGAAGAGGCCGAAAACGACGCGAGCGATGGCGGCGATGCGCCCGATCCCGATACCGGCGCCGATGGTGAGAGCGAAAGCGACGGGTCGAATGTTGTAACGGTCGATTTCGGCCGCAAGAAATAGGCCGCGGCGCGCACCGCCAAACGATCATGGCCAGAAGCAAACAGAGCGAACCGATAAGCGAGCCGAGCGATCAAGCTGGCGATGACAGTGGTCTGTCGACAGATACGGACTTTCCAACCAACCTTCTAATCGCCGACATCGTTCTACGCGGTGCGGGCAAGACGATGCGCGACACTTTGGAGAAACGGTCGCTCGTGGCGGGTTACAACCCTGCCAAAGCGCGCGAGATGTCCGATGGCCACACGGTGCTTGCCAGCCTCGCCGTCTATGGTGCGAGCAGGGTCGCTGCGCGGTCCGGCGTGGGACTGGCGCTGGTGGCGGGGGGGCTGGTTCTTAAGACTCTCTATGATAGGGGCAAAGCGATCCAATTGGCGCGCGGCGCTGACGAGGACGCGGCGGATTAGGCGATAGGCAAGGCCAAAAGGCCGCCCGTTTGACCCGATTTGAGCTTGCGCTTTACGCCGGTGATCGCTTTGGAGGACGCATATGGGCGACCAAACGAAATCCATCGACAAGCTCGCACGGCGCGGGCTTCTCTTTATCCTGTCTTCGCCCTCGGGCGCGGGCAAGACCACCCTGTCGCGGATGCTGCTCGAAAAAGACGCGGAGATTCGCCTTTCGGTCTCCGCCACTACGCGCACTCCCCGCCCGGGAGAGGAAGACGGCGTGCATTACCATTTCGTCTCGGACGAAACCTTCGACCGGATGGTTGCGGAAGACGATTTCTACGAATGGGCGCATGTCTTCAACCACCGCTATGGCACGCCAAAGGGCGCGATCCGCGAAGGGTTGAAGAACGGTCAGGATTACCTGTTCGACATCGATTGGCAGGGCACGCAACAGCTAAAGCAAAAGGACGATCAGGACGTCGTCACCGTCTTCGTCCTGCCGCCCAGCCTCGAAGAATTGCGCCGCCGGCTCGAAGCGCGCGCGCAAGACAGTGAAGCGGTGATCGATGGCCGGATGGAGCGCGCCCGATCCGAAATCAGTCACTGGGCCGAATATGATTACGTCGTGATCAATGACGATGTGGAAGAGTGCTTTGACCGGGTGTGTGAAGTGCTCGACGCCGAACGTATGCGCCGCACGCGCCAGACCGGGCTGATCCCGTTTGTGCGCGAATTGATGGGATAGAAAAAAGGCCGCCGGATCGCTCCGACGGCCTCTCCAATCATTCAGCCAGCCTCGCCTTATCCGCCCGCCGGATCGACGAAGTTGCCCGCGCCCGTGTTCGCGTTCACCACGCCGCCGTCGATGGCGATCGTTGTGCCGACCACATAATCACCCGCGCGGCTCAGCAGGTAGATTGCGCCGCCCGCCATATCCATCGTGTCGCCCACGCGGCGCGAGGGGATGCCCTTTTTGACCAGCTCCTCGTTATCGCGCGCGGCTTTGTTCATGGCGCTCGGGAAAGCGCCCGGGCCGATGCCGTTGACGATGATATTGTCGCCCACCAGCTCGGCGGCCATGCGGCGGGTGAGGTGGATAAGGCCGGCTTTGGACGCCTGATAGGGATAAGTCGGCCACGGATTGGTCTTCATC
>JBCCOF010000069.1:0-15835 GCA_039025455.1 Pseudomonadota bacterium
CAAGTGGCTTTGTGAGTGCTTGGAAGGGGGGTGGGGCAGCGTTCGACAGCTCTGGACCCGGAAATTCTCGCGCGCTAGACCAAAGCCATGAAAACACGCGCCCTTTTCCTTGCCTTGTGCGCCGCCGCATTGACGGCACCGGTCTCCGTTTCCGGACAGGTCGAGCCAGTTTTTGATACGACTGCGCAAGAGGACCTGTTGTTCCCGGTAAGGGTCGATGGCGAATGGGGCGTCGTCGATGCGTCGGGCACTTTCGTTGTTCCGGCTGAATACCAATCGGTGTGGATACGCAGCGACGGAAGCATTCAGCTAAGCAAGGATGGAAAAGCCGGGGTCGCAAATGGCAACGGCACCGTAACCATCCCGTTCGAGTTCCGCTACGTCTCGCCCTTCAACGGCCGGGACTACACGCTCGCTTCGACCGGGGGCGACGATGTTGTGATCGACCTCGAGAGTAAGGTCGTGCTCGGACCGGGCTTCGCTGGTATTCGTTTTTTCGATCAGGACCGCAGCTTTGTAGTCACCGATGGCAGGATCGAAGGCGTCGTCACTCTCGATTGCGAGTGGGTTATCAAGCCCGGTTACAAACGGATCGGCCTTGTTCAGGACAACGGGCTCTCGCGTGCGGAGCCAAAGTCCAATTCGGTGGGCTATATCGACAAAGCGGGGAAATGGGTCATTCGTCCCAATGCGAAGAAATTCGACAGGGCCTATCATTTTTCCGATGTCGGCCTTGCCGCAGCGCGGTCTGAAGGCAAGTGGGGCTTTATCGCCAGCAGCGGCGAATGGATGATTGATCCCTTCGCAGACGGGCCAATATGGGGCCCCCGCTTCAACGGTGAACCCGCACGCGCCGTTGTCGAAATCGGCGGCAAGAAAGGGATGATCGCGCCCGATAGCACATTTGTCATCCCGGCGGAGTATGATCGACTGTCTGGAATGTATAATGGCGCAGTCGTGGGGTCCCGAGATGGCAAATTCGGTGCCTTCGATGCCAACGGAAATGTCATCGTGCCATTCGAATTCAAAGCGCTTGGATGGTTCAACACTGACGGCATGGCCAGTGGCACCAAGGATGGCCGCAGAATAAGTGTCGATCTGGCTGGGAAGGAATATCCGCTCCCTAAATTCGAGCAAGTGGGCACATTCGGACAGCGCACATGGGCACCGGCGAAGCGGGATGGCAAATGGGGCGCGATTAACAACAAGGGCGAGTGGCTGCTTCAGCCGCAATTCGATTGCGTTCAACAATGCTACGATGATCGCATCTCGCCTCCTCCTCCTCCTTCTTCCATACGCGCGAGTTCCGGTCCCTCCTTGAAGAGGCTGGCCAAGAATTCGCGCCAGCAGGAATGGTGCCGCATCGACGATTGAGGCGGGCTACTTCTTGACCCGCCATTCGCGGCGATAGGTCGATTCCTCGTTGTATTTGCGCTTCCGGGCTTCGGCCTGTTCGCTTAGCTCGTCGGGCGTTGATTGGCGTGCGCCGTGACTCTTTATCAGACTGTCGCGCAGGATCGGGATCAGTTGGATCATCGGTGTTCCTGCGGGCAGGGTGAAATCGGAATTTCCGCCGTTCCAGATAAACGGAAAGTTGATCATGGTCGCAAAACGGTCGCAATCGACCAGTCCCGAAAAGCAGTAAAACGGCAGGTCGGGGCGGTTCATCACCGGCTGGAACAGCACCGAATAACCATCGGGCACCTTGATCCGCCAAGGATTGACGAATTTGAGCGGCATGACCTGGCCAAAGGGCGGGTTGGGCGCGCCGAGCTGTCCGGGATGGTGCTGTTCGATTGGCTGGAACTGGCAGGTCTCGGCCCACTGGATGCCCAGATTGACCGGCCCCTCCATCGGCCCGAAGCGGATGTCATAGGGCAGGGGGATCACATAGCCGAGCGAGAAGGTGTCGGTGACCGGCAGGCAGGCTTTGACCGTCAGGCCGGGCAGACCCTGCGCATCGGGCATGCCCATTTCGCGGTCGAGATTGCGGAACCAGTCGGGCAGAAACTTGATCGCGCGGTCGGGCGGGGGAATTGTTCCGGCCAGTTCCGGATCGCACAGAAACTCGATCTGCGGCCCATCGCCAGTCGTTTCATCGAGCGGGTAGGTGACTGTCAGTTCGTCCATAAAACGGTTGTGCCGTGGCTCGGCAGCCTCGTCCAGCGGACATTACAACGCGCCGAAGGTCCAGCCTTCCGTGTAGGCGATCTGTGCAGTCAGACAGCGCGGCTCCCACCGCTCGGGCTCATCGGCCACCTTGCGCAGCCAGGCGGCTGTCAACAGCGCGTCGGAAGAATGGTCGTCGACCTCGCCCACCTCATCCACCGGCGGGCAATCGAGCGCGGCCAGCGCGGCGTTGAGATCGGCATAGGTCAGCAATTTGGTCCGCGCGCCCAGATTGGCGGCCTCGCGCGAGGCAAGGCCGGTGTAAATCTCCACCAGCATAGATCCACCTTGCGTGATCCGCTTGGCGGGGATCGGGTCCATCGGCCAAACGGGCAGGTGCCCGCGCAATTGGTGCAGCATCCGCATTCCGGTCAGCGAACTTTTGCCGACTTGCGCTGCGCCCACGAGGTTGAAATTGCTCACCGGGCGGCATTTTTGCGCGCGCTGCGCGGTTTCGGCTTCGCGAAAGCGCCCCTCGCGGCTGATCGAACCGGGCAGCAGGAACCGGTCGCCCTCATTGTCTTTCCCATGGCGGAAATAGCGCGATGCTTCCGGATGCGCGACAAAGCTGGCCGCGCCCAGATATGGGTCGCCTTCACAGATTTCGTCGATCATCGCCCAGAGCCGCTTGGCGCTTTTCGGGCTTTGGTCCCATCCGGGAAAGAACGCGCCGCAATCGTTGAACGGCAAGCTGATACCCAGATCCACCCCCACCAGCGAATTGGCGGGCAGGTCATCGCGCAGGATATCGCGCACCTCGATCCGCGAGAAACCACGCGGCGGCGCTTTGACCAGCACCGGCGGGCCGCCCTTTGCCTCGGCAATGGCGATGGCGATCCCCTTGTGCCGCTCACCCTTGGCGCCGGACCAGTCGATTGCGATGAAGTGGTCGAAGGCTCTAATTGTCGAGACACCCGGTCGAGAGGCCTTGCGTGATGACCCAGTCTTTGTCCTCACGGGCGAAAAACTCTGTCCGCTTGGCGAAGCGCAGGTCACCGCCTTCGTTCGCGACCCGCGTATATTCGCCCGATGCCACGCCGGAAATGCGCACGCAGCTTTGCCCCACAAAGCCATCCAGCTTCAGATCAACATAGGTATAGGCCATGGCTATGTCGTTGCTTTCCGAGGATAGCTCATAGAGCTTTTTCAGACCCTTTTCGGTCACAGTCCAGACTACAAATCCCTCAAGCCCGCCAAAGCCCGCACCGCTGAACTGGATGCTTGCCATGCGGTGCATTCCGTCGGAGAAAACAGGGGCTTGGCCGGTTTCGACTTCGCTGCCTTTGCCGGCCCGGTCGAACAGCATGTAGCCGAATGCCTCCATCGCGGTCCATTCCGTGCCAAAGAACCGTTCAGTCATCACGAAGGCGGGATTGTCGAGGCTGAACAGCCCTTGGACGTTGGAGCAGATGGTGTCGCCCGCCAGAGTCTCGATAGCCATTTGCTCGCCATCGGTCACAGCGACACTGGCGAGCGCTGGATCGAGAGTGACCGGCTCTGTTTCCACGCCGAGTTCTTCTGCTGCACCCTCTCCTTGCGGGCAGGACGAAAGGTCGGGCGCGGCCAATGCCGGACTGGCAAAAAGCGCGGTGGCGGCAAAGGCGGTTAGGCCAGAAATAGTTCTCATTAGAATCCCCCGAAGTTGCGGCCGCAGCCTACGCGCCGTCACGCTGCGAACGCAAGCGATCCCAATAGTCCATCCGCTCGCGCACTTTGCGCTCAAAGCCGCGCTCGACCGGCTCGTAGAAGGTCTGAGCGTCCATCGCTTCGGGCCAGTAATTGTCGCCGGAAAAGCCGTCATCCGCGTCGTGATCGTAGGAATAGCCCCCGCCATAACCGATGTCTTTCATCAGCGCGGTCGGGGCGTTGAGGATGTTGGCGGGCGGCATCAGGCTGCCGGTTTCGCGCGCGGACTTGAACGCAGCCTTTTGCGCGGCATAGGCGGCGTTCGATTTGGGGGCGGTCGCGCAGTAAAGGCAGGCTTGGACAATCGCGAGTTCGCCTTCGGGGCTGCCGAGGAACTGGAACGCGTCCTTGGCGGCGAGGCATTGGGTGAGCGCTTGCGGGTCGGCCAAACCGATGTCCTCGCTGGCAAAGCGTACAAGTCGGCGCAGCACATAAAGCGGTTCCTCGCCCGCCGTCAGCATCCGCGCGAGATAATAGAGCGACGCCTGCGGGTCCGAGCCGCGCAGCGACTTATGCAGCGCGCTGATAAGGTTGTAATGCCCGTCGCGATCCTTGTCGTAGACCGCCACGCGGCGTTGCAGGAACGCACCGAGCGCCGCCGGATCGAGCGGCTCGGTCAACCCGGCGTTGTAGAGCGTCTCCGCCTGTCCGAGCAGGAAACGCCCGTCGCCGTCCGCCGAAGCGATCAGCGCGGCGCGCGCGTCCGGGGTCAGGGGCAAGGGGCCTTCGAGCGCCTCGGCGCGGGTCAAGAGCGCGTCGAGCGCCCCGTGGTCGAGCCGTTCGAGGATGAGCACTTGCGCCCGGCTGAGCAGAGCGGCGTTGAGCGCGAAGCTCGGGTTCTCGGTGGTCGCGCCGACCAAAGTCACCGTGCCGCGCTCGACAAAGGGAAGAAAGCCGTCCTGCTGCGCGCGGTTGAAGCGGTGGATCTCGTCCACAAACAAGAGCGTACGCTGGCCAGCGCCCGCCATACGGTCGGCCTCGGCAAAGGCTTTCTTGAGGTCGGCGACGCCAGAGAACACCGCGCTGATCGAGACGAACCGCATCGAAACCTCGTCCGCGAGCAGGCGCGCGATGCTGGTCTTGCCGGTGCCGGGCGGTCCCCACAGGATCATGCTGGAGAGCTTGCCCGCCGCGACCATGCGCCCGATCGCGCCCTTTGGCCCAGTGAGGTGGTCCTGCCCAATCACCTCGGTGAGCGCGCGCGGGCGCAGGCGATCGGCCAGCGGCGCGTCATCGCGCGGCGTTGCATTGTCGTCGCCGCTCGGGGCGGGCTCTGGTGCATCATGTCCAAACAGGTCTGCCATTGGTCGGATGGCATAGGCCACTCGTCCGAAAATGCCACGGGCCTCTTGAACAGACGCATCTAAGATATATCTTAGACGCATCGAAGAAGCGGAAGGATGTTGAATATGACCTGGAACAAATATGGACGGGGCGGCTGGAACAATCTTGGCCCGATGATTGCGATGATGGCTGCGCAGGCGGCAAGCGACTGGGATCAGGACGAAATGCGGGGCCGCAGGCAGCGCAAACGCCGCGACTGGAAGGACAACACGCGCGGGCCAAAGCGGCGCGGGCGGATGTTCGGCACGGGCGAATTGCGCTTGGCTCTGCTGGCGCTGATCAATGAAGAGCCGCGCCATGGCTATGAATTGATCCGCGCGATCGAAGACATGACCGGCGGCGCCTATGCGCCAAGCCCCGGCGCGGTGTACCCGACATTGCAGATGCTTGAGGACGAGGGGCTGATCAAGCCCGCTAAGCCCAAGTCCAAGCCTGACGCAGACGGCGAGACCAGCGGCAAGAAGCCGTTCAAGGCAACCAAAGCCGGCCGCGCCGAACTGTCCGACCGCAGCGACGAGGTCGAAGCGCTGATGGACCGCATCGGAGAGCACGGCGAGCGTGCTGAACGGGTGAAGGAGAAGTCCCCCGATCTCTTCCGCGCGATGGGCAATCTTGCCACCGTACTCAAGAACCGCGGCCGTGCTGGTAAGCTCGACAAGGAGACGATCGACCAGATCGTCGACATCATCGACGAAGTCGCCAAGCGGATCGAGCGTTTGTAGACGAACCGAAAATCGACTATCCACTTCGCATTCGGGTCGCGCCGAATGCAAAGGGATAGTCGATGATCGGCACCAAGAAGACGCCGTGGCACCTGTGGGCTGTCGGTGTGGTTGGCCTGCTTTGGAATAGCGGCGGCGCGAACGATTATATTCAGGTGAATATGCGGGTCGAAAGCTATCTTGCGCAGGGTGCCGAAATGTTGGGCATCACCGGTCAACAAGTTGCGGCCTATTACGATGCCTTTCCAGTCTGGGCGAACATTTCATGGGCGCTTGGCGTCTGGGGAGCAATTGCGGGATCACTGCTGTTGTTGCTTCGCAGCAAGTTCGCATTTCTTGCCTTTTTGCTCTCGCTGATCGGGCTTGGACTTACGACAATTTACACAATCGGCACGCCGATGCCGATGGCGCCAGACGCGGAAATGGCCGAATCAGCCAAGACCTTCCAAAGGGCGTTTTCGGCCGCGATCTGGTTGGCGACATTGCTGCTGATGTATTATTCGTATCGCATGGCCAAAGCGGGCGTGCTTAAGTAGCACCTGTCTCAGCAGGGCCGTGGTGGGGAGGTATCAGCCTCCCGCCGCCGCCTCCGCCGCCTCGCGCTCCTGCAAGGCGCGCCGGTCTTCGATCAGACGGATATAGGTGTCGGCGACCACTTTATTGATCGCGGGCCAGCTGTATTCGCGGCTTCGTTCTTCACCCGCTGCACCGTGGGCCGCGCGCACTGCGTTGTCGGTGCAATAGGGCGCGATGGCTTCGGCAAAGCGGCTGGCGGTTTCTCTCGTGTTCTTGCCCGGCGGGACCAGTTGTCCGGTCTCGCCTTCGATCACGAGGCTTGCCGCACCCGTCGCGCCCGCCGCCACAACGGGTAATCCGCAGGCCATCGCTTCGAGCGTCACATTGCCGAATGTCTCTGTGATCGACGGGTTGAAGAAGATGTCGCCGCTCGCCAGCGCTTCGCCCAGATCCGCGCCGGTTTTGAAGCCTGCAAAAATGCCGCCGGGCAGGGCTTCTTCAAACCAGCCGCGCGCAGGGCCATCGCCGATCACCAGCACCTTGTGGGGCACCTGACGCTTTCGCAATTGCACGATGGTCTCGGCGAAAACGTCGAGCCCTTTCTCCATCACCAGGCGGCCCAGAAACACCACAGCGACATCATCATCGGCCAGACCAAGCTCGCGCCGGAACGCCAGATTTCGCTTTTCGCTGGCGAAGACATTGCGCTCCACCCCGCGCGTCCACAGGCCGATATCGTCGTGCATCTCCATCGCCAGCAGTTCGTCGATCATGGAGTGCGAGGGCGCGACGAGAGCATCACAGCGATTGTAGAACCGCTTGAGCAGCTTCACGACCAGCGGCTCCATAAAGCCCAGCTTGTAATAGCGCGGATAGGTCTCGAACCGCGTGTGCACCGAAGCGAGCACCGGAATGTCATGGTCCTGCGCCCAGCTCAGCGCGCGGTGGCAGGCGGGATCGGGGGCCGAGAGATGCACGATATTGGGCGCAAACTTCTCCAGATCGCGCCGCACCTTTGCACCTAGCCCGCGCGCCAGCCGGTATTCCCCGCGCCCGAACGGCACGCCCCATGACGGCAGCGAGACAAGATCGCCGGTCGGCTCGAATGCCGGTTCATCTGTCGTGGGCGAATAGACGCGCACCGCCGCGCCAAGGTCGAGCAGCGTCCCAACCAGCCGGTTAAGCGCCTGATTCGCCCCGTCGCGGGTGTAGTTGTAGTTGCCACTGAACAGGGCAATGCGGAGGTCTGAAATTTCCATTGGGCGCCGCCCTAGGCGAAATGCCGCGAGGATGGAACACTACACCGATTGCATCCACTCATTCATTGACATGCGATCACTCTCCACTAAACGCGGCCTCGGGCCACGCGGTCCCAACGCCGCGCGAGCTCTCTGCAAGGAGAGAATACATGAATGAATACACACGTGGGCTGCTCCATGAGCCGCCGCTTAAGCCTGAGTGCCCTCAGTTCTCGTCTGGGCCGACGACCAAATTTCCAGGCTGGTCTCTCGACAAATTGAAAACTGCATCGCTCGGGCGCTCGCACCGTTCGGCTGATGCCAAGTCGCGTTTGAAATATGCGATTGATCTGTCGAAGGAATTGCTTGGCATCCCCGAGGACTACCTCGTCGGCATCATGCCCGGCTCTGACACCGGCGCAATTGAAGCGGCGATGTGGACCATGCTCGATCCCGCGCGCCCGGCAACGGTCGCGGCGTGGGAGAGCTTTGGCAATGTGTGGATTCAGGACGCGGTGAAGCAGCTCAAGCTGCCCAATCTGCAAGTGCTCAGCGCCGATTACGGCGAAATCCCCGACCTCACGACCATCCCGCAAGAGAACGATGTCGTCTTCACATGGAATGGCACGACGTCCGGCGCGATGATTCCGAACACCGACTGGCTTGAGCCGGGCCGCGAGGGCGTTGTCCTGAACGACGCGACCAGCGCTGTTTTCGCGATGGAAATGGACTGGCCCAAGCTCGATGCCACGACTTACAGCTGGCAAAAGGTCATGGGCGGCGAAGCGCAGCACGGGATGCTGGTGCTCTCGCCCAAGGCTGTCGAGCGCATCGAGAGTTATGATCCGGCATGGCCGCTGCCCAAGCTTTTCCGCCTTAAAAAAGGCGATAAAATCAACCGCGCGATCTTTGAAGGCGCGACGATCAACACGCCGTCTCTGCTTGCGACCGAAGACTATATCGCGGCGCTCGAATGGGCGAAGTCGATTGGCGGGCGCAAAGCGATGTTCGAACGCGCCGATGCCAATGCCAAGATCGTCAAGGACTGGATCGAAGCCAAGCCATGGCTCAAAAACATGGTCCCCAATCCGGCGCAGCGCACCAATACCGGCGTGTGCATGCAGTTCACCGGCGATTGGTATGAAAGCCTCTCGCCCGAGGATCAGGCGGCGGTCCCCAAGACCATCACCAAGATGCTCGAAGAGCGCAATGTCGGCTATGATTTCAACGGCTACCGCGATGCCCCGCCGAGCTTGCGCATCTGGTGTGGCGGCACGCTTGAATCCGAGGACATCAAGCGCCTTCTGCCGTGGATCGAGTGGGCTTACGAATCCGTCAAGAACGGTTGAGATTTGGCGCCACTTTGCCTTTCCCGTTCGTGCTGAGCTTGTCGAAGCACTGTATTTCTTTTGGAACCGATGCACGTGAATGAAGTGCGGCCCTTCGACAGGCTCAGGGCGAACGGTTTCATTTCTTTGGAGTAATCCAAAATGACCAAACCCAAAGTACTCATTTCCGACAAAATGGACCCCAACGCCGCGCGCATTTTTGAAGAGCGTGGCTGCGATGTTGATGTCATCACCGGCGAGACCCCCGAAGAGCTGATCGCGCGCATTGGCGATTATCACGGCCTCGCCATCCGCAGTTCGACCAAGGTTACGCCCGCTGTTCTGGATGCGGCGACCAATTTGCGGGTCATCGGGCGCGCGGGGATCGGCGTAGACAATGTCGATATCCCCTATGCCAGCGGCAAGGGCGTTGTGGTGATGAATACGCCCTTCGGCAACTCGATCACCACCGCTGAACACGCCATCGCGATGACCATGGCGCTGGCGCGGATGATCCCCGCCGCCGACGCGCGCACGCAAAAAGGCGAATGGCCCAAGAAGGACTTCATGGGCATCGAAGTGACGGGCAAAACACTGGGCCTGATCGGCGCAGGAAATATTGGCGCAATCGTCGCCAGCCGTGCGCTTGGCCTGAAAATGAAGGTCATCGCTTACGATCCTTTCCTGACCGAAGATCGGGCGATCGAACTGGGGGTCGAGAAAGTTGATCTCGATACGCTGCTTGGCCGCGCAGATTTTGTGACCTTGCACACGCCGCTGACTGATCAGACACGCAACATTCTCTCGCGCGAGCGGCTGGAGAATGCGAAGCCCGGCATTCGCATTGTCAATTGCGCGCGCGGCGGCTTGATCGACGAGGCGGCGCTGAAAGACTGCCTCGTAAGCGGTCAGGTTGCGGGCGCTGCGCTGGACGTGTTTGCCGAGGAACCGGCCAAGGAAAGCCCGCTGTTCGGCGCGCCCAACTTCATCTGCACTCCGCATCTCGGCGCATCGACCACCGAAGCGCAGGTCAATGTCGCCTTGCAGGTGGCCGAGCAGATGGCCGATTACCTCGTCAATGGCGGCGTTACCAACGCGCTCAACATGCCATCGCTTTCCGCCGAGGAAGCGCCCAAGCTGAAGCCCTATATGGCGCTCGCCGAAAAGCTCGGCTCGCTTGTGGGTCAGCTCGCGCATGGCAACCTCACCAAGATCAGTATCGAGCGTGAGGGCGCGGCGGCACAGCTGAATGGAAAGCCGATCACCGGCGCGGTACTGGCGGGCTTTATGCGCCGGTATTCCGATACGGTGAATATGGTCAACGCGCCCTATCTGGCGAAGGAACGCGGGCTGGAAGTGAGCGAGATTCGTCACGAACGCGAAGGCGCTTTCAACACGTTGATCCGCGTCTCGGTCGAGACCGAGCAAGGGCCGCGCTCGGTTGCGGGCACTTTGTTTGGTAATGAAGCGCCGCGGCTGGTCGAGATTTTCGGGATCGGGATCGAAGCCGATCTGGAAGGCAATATGCTCTATGTCGTGAACGACGACAAGCCGGGCTTTATCGGCCGGATCGGGACGCTGCTGGGCGATCACGGGATCAATATCGGCACCTTTAACCTGGGCCGTCGCGATGCGGGCGGGGAAGCGGTGCTGCTGCTGAGCCTTGATGAGCCTCTGTCCGCGGATCTGGTGGCCGAGGCCGAAAAGGTCGAGGGCGTGAACCTGACAAAGGCTTTGGCATTTTGATCTCAAACCGTTCGTGCTGAGCTTGTCGAAGCACCGCACTTTCTTCTAGTGCACCGTGCGAAGAAGAAGGACGGCCGTTGGCCTGTCGGCCTGCTTCGCAACCGACAGGCTCACCGCGAGCGGAAATTTGGTAATGACACACACGACAGATCTCCTGCCCGAAGGCCTAGAAGACCGTCTTCCTCGCTCCGCCGCCCGGATTACGCGGGCCATGCGCGCCTGCCTCGATGCGCTGGATGCGCATGGTTATGACAGGGTTCGCCCGCCGCTGCTCGAATTCGAGCGCTCGCTGGCTGCCCGCATGCAAGACGAGGGTGGGGCTCAAACCCGCAAGATGTTCCGCTTTGTCGATCCGGCGAGCCTGCGCACGCTTGCTCTGCGTTCAGACATCACGCCGCAAATCGGACGCATCGCCGCGACCAGCATGAAGGACGCCGCGCGCCCGCTCAGGCTGGCCTATTGCGGGGACACCGCGCTGATTCAGGCAAGCCAGCTCGATCCCGCGCGCGAGCGGCTGCAACTGGGCGGGGAATTGATCGGGGCGGACACCGTGGCTGCAGCGAGCGAGATCGTGACGGTCGCGATTGAGGCGTGCCACGCGGCGGGCCTGAGCGGTGTGTCGGTCGATTTCACGCTCCCCGATCTGGTCGATATTCTGACTGCGCAGGACCTTTCGATGCTACCTGAAACGGTCGAAGCGATCCGGCGCGAGCTCGACACAAAGGATGCAGGCGGTTTGAAGGCGGTCGGCGGTGAGGCCTATCTGCCGCTGCTCTACGCCGCTGGCCCCTTTGCCGAAGCGATGGCGGAATTGCGCGAACTCGACGCGGGCGGCGCCTTGGCAACCCGGCTGGACGGGCTGGAGGCGATTGCCGCGCGTATTGGCGATGCCCAAGCCAATGATGTGCGCATCACGCTCGACCCGACGGAGCGGTATGGCTTTGAGTATCAAAGCTGGTTCGGGTTCACCATTTACGCCGAAGGCGTGCGCGGCGCGGCAGGGCGCGGTGGCACCTATGCGATTGGCGGAAGCGATGAGCCGGCAACGGGCTTCACGCTTTATATCGATAGAATTGGGGATGCGGCATCACAGCCGGAATCATCGCACATGGTCTACCTGCCGCTGGGCTATGATCAGGCGGTTGCTGCGCAGTTGCGCGCGGAAGGCTGGCGGACACTCGCGCAGATTTCGGAAGGTGAAGACCCCGCATCCTTGGGTTGCACCCATCGCCTAGCGGGTGAGACGCCTCAGCCCCTGTAAGCCGCGCAGAGGCGCATCCCGATCCTACTTCTTGTTCGCTTCTTGTCGTGCCTTTTGAACCGCACGCACCTCTTTCCCGCAGCTTTCCGAGAGCTTTGAGAAGTTTTCACGCAGGCACGCGCGGATCTTGGAGCGGTCCATCCCGCACAGTTTGATAATCTCGGTGCGGCATTCGCCAGAGACGCGCTGGCGTTCCTGAGCAAGAATCGGGGTCGCGATCAGTGTGGCGGCGGTTGCGGCAGTCAGAGCCTTCAGCATCGTGTTCATGGTGTTCCTTTCGAGGGTGCCACGGGTCTAACGCCCCGGGAAAGAAGACCCTTCGCGCGATTAGCGAATTTGCTTGAGAAACGCGTCGATGGCCTCGGTCTGCTGCGCACCCGCCGGTGTGCCGATCTCGCGGTTCAGACGGCCATGATCGGTGTTGGCGATGGGCAAGTCCAATGCATTCGCGCCGCTGGATCGCAGCGCCTCCACCAATGTCTCTGCTTGTCCCTTTGCCCGCTCTCGCGTGTCGACATAAAGCGCGAGCCAGTGGGGCGCATCACCCGCGCTGACATGGGTGATCGGCGACAATCGCTCGTGCCGGGCAACATCCGAGCCGAACACACGCGAGTAAAGCTGCTGCGCTTGGGGCCGCGCTGTCATCATGCTGGTCGTGATATCATAGCCCGCCCCGTCGAGCAGAACGACGCCTTTAATCGCGCCGAACGCATCGCCCGCATATTGCGGATCGGTTGCGACCAAAGCCGCGAGATGCGCGCCCGCGCTGTGGCCCATCAGAATGATCGAATCCGGGTCAAAGCCCTGCGCATTGGCCTGCGCGCGCAAGGACTGGATCGCATCGCCGATATCGCCCGCCTGCTCCTCAACTGGCGCATCGGGCAGGACGCGATAGCCGGCCGAGCCGAAGATGAAATCCGCCTTGGTGAAATGCGCAGGCTTTGCCTGCACCGCCTTGTGGCTGCCAAACGACCAACCCCCGCCATGGATAAACAGCACCAGCGGCAGATCGTCGACCGCGTCTGCGGGCTTGTAGATGTCGATCTGCTGGCGCTGGTGCGAGCCGTAGAAGACGGTGGTGTCGACTTTGACCGCCGGGCCGCTCGTTTGTGCTCCGGTGAGGCCCTGCGCCTGCCGCGCCTGCATGCGCTGCCGGAGTTCGCCGGAGCATGCTTCGGAAAGCTGGTCGGCCTTCTGCTGGAGGCAAGCGCGGATTGTGGAGCGATCCGTTCCGCACAATTTGACCACTTCCTGTCGGCATTCGCGTGAAGGCCGATCGCCCGCGCGCTGGGCGAGGATGGGAGTGGCTACAAGCGCTGCGACGAGGCCGGTGGTAAATACAGTGGTCGCGAGGTTCATAAGGCGGGTCTCATAGGTTGAAACCCGCTAAACGTAGAGCAAAGGAAAACCCTTCGCCACTTGATCAAGGATTTACCTCGTCCCGCATTCTTCCCGAAAGAGCAGTCGCTCCTGTCGGCTTTCGCAGTGCTGCCAAGCTCTGCTGGTGCGCCGATTGGTTCGGCGCGAGCCGTAGACCGATATCTCGTTGGTAATGGGGGTAACTTGGCCTTCGCTGTCGATATCCCAACGCAAGGTCTCCGAGGATGAGCCATAGCGCCTGATAATGCTCTCAATCCTTGCTTTGTGACCACTCCGGCTAAGGATCGTTCTTGTCTCAAACGAACCGCCTGGAGTTTTGTAAAGCAAATGTGCGCCTGAGCTATGTTTCATATTGCTCATGGGAGAGTCGCTGATCGTTTCAATGGGAAACAGCAGGCGAGCCTGAGTTGACTGCGCAACTCTTCGCTGCGCGAGTGCTTCGGAAGCCAATCCCATTCCCAGCATGCTGTGATTAAGCGCGAGCACCGGCTTTTGCGGATCACCTTTGCTGTTACAGTTTGCGTAGCACGCAAGCCCAGGGACCTTGCGGCTTTTCGCTTCGACCTTGGCGTAGGCGATCTTTTTCTGCCGATTGGACTGGGATCGGGCGGAGGCGCGGTCAAAGATCTCACCGCCGGCCCACTCACCCATTTGGCCGAACCCTTCTTCTGCCACCTTATTGCCGGTTCGGACTATCCGCCTGCGAAGCGATTTACGCGGCAACTGTCTTGAGGCTGCGCGGACAGCGGTGCCTGCAGTGTTCCTGTAAAGAGTCTTTGCGGCGTATCCAACAAGTCGTTGAACAACGATTCTCCCGAAAAAAAGCGGAAGAAATGCTTCTGCGCGTGGGACGATCAGAGCATTTGGGACGATTAATGCGCTCGAATAAACTAGTGGTCGAGTTATTACTGCGCGACGGGTCAAATCTACCATATCTCTTTCCTTCCGCATGACCATTAACACGAATTCAATAATATCTCAAGTGACTGGTTTTTCGTAATATTATTATTTCAGATTTATTACTACTTTGCATTTCTGTTTCATCTGGTCGAGGTGGCGATATTTGGTGCTTGGTGAAGCGTATCGAATAATTGCAATGCGGCTAAGGCTTGATCGCCTTTGGTCAGAATTGCTCGATCTGCGAGATCCACATCAGCCTGCACTTTCCTACTCCCAAGCCACCCGTCATGGTTTTGACCATGGATATCTGTCTCGAAAGGCGCGCTACAAACCTTTTCAAACGCCAGCTCTGTCCGGATGCGTTTCTTTCCTCTGGACCGTGTAACATGTGGTCCATGTCTCCGCTGATCGCCCCCGTTCGGGAAGGCTCGCGCGCTCTGTTGCGCGGTGGGTTGCATGGGGCCAGCGAAGCGCCTAACCCCGCGCGCGGCTTCTCCCAATCGATAGAAAGCAAAGCATGGCCAACGTCACCGTGATCGGCGCCCAGTGGGGCGATGAGGGCAAGGGTAAGATCGTCGATTGGCTCGCCAGCCGCGCCGATGCTGTTGTGCGCTTTCAGGGCGGGCACAATGCCGGGCACACGCTCGTGATTGACGGCAAGGTGTTCAAGCTTAGTCTGCTTCCCTCGGGCATTGTATCGGGCACAATGAGCATGATCGGCAATGGCGTGGTGCTCGATCCGTGGGCCTTGCGTGACGAGGTGGAGAAGATCGAAGCGCAGGGCGTTGTCATCAGCGATGACAATCTGGCGGTGGCGGACAATTGCCCGCTGATCCTGCCGCTGCACCGCGATCTGGATGCCTTGCGCGAGACCGCTGCGGGCAAAGGCAAGATCGGCACGACGGGTCGCGGGATTGGCCCGGCATATGAGGACAAGGTCGGGCGGCGCGCAATCCGCGTGTGCGATCTGGCGCATCTCGATGATCTGGAGCCGCAGCTTGATCGCCTTTGCGCGCATCACGATGCCTTGCGCGCAGGGTTTGACCAGCCGCCGGTTGATCGCGCCGCTTTGCTTGAGGAGCTGCGCGAGGTCGCGCCCTTCGTGCTGCGGTTCGCGCAGCCGGTTTGGAAGCGCTTGAAGAAGGTGCGCAAAGCGGGGGCGAAGATCCTGTTTGAAGGCGCGCAGGGCGTGCTGCTCGATGTCGATCACGGCACCTATCCCTTCGTCACCAGCTCCAACACGGTCAGCGGCACGGCGGCCTCCGGCTCCGGCCTGGGCCCCAATTCGACCGGCTTTGTGCTGGGCATTGTGAAGGCCTACACCACGCGGGTCGGCTCCGGCCCGTTCCCGACCGAGCTTGATGACGAGGTCGGGCAAGGCATTGGCGAGCGCGGGCATGAATTTGGCACGGTCACGGGGCGTCAGCGGCGCGTGGGCTGGTTCGATGCGGTGATCGTACGACAGACCTGCGCGGTGAGCGGTGTGACCGGCATTGCGCTGACCAAGATCGACGTGCTCGACGGGCTGGAGACGGTCAAAATCTG
>JBCCOF010000070.1:0-15453 GCA_039025455.1 Pseudomonadota bacterium
GATGGCGACACCCGCGCGCTCGCTTTGCAGATGCAGCTGGACGAGGAATATGATCCCGAGCCGGTCACCTTTGTGATCGAGCCGGACCTGATGAACAATTACGGCTTGTCCGATGGAGACCGCGCCGCGCTCGCCCTGAAACTGATCGAGGACGCCGGATATGGCCGCCAGGACCCGGTAACATTCGATCTGACGCTCAATGGGTTGGGCGGAACGGTCAATCTGCTGACGCTGGCGTTTCGCCCGCCATTCCTCGCTGCAACGCTCTGCCTGATCCTCTCTCTATTGATCGTTGGCTGGCGCGCGTTCAAGCGCTTTGGACCACCTGTGGCGAGCGGCCCTGCGATTGCCTTTGGCAAATCGCGGTTGGTCACCAATGGCGCTGCGCTGATCCTGCGCGCGCGGCGGCTGGGCTTGCTGGCCGAACCCTATGCCGATCTGTCGGCGCGGCGGCTGGCCGATGCGCTGGGTCTGGCCAAGCCCGACCCCGAGGCCATTGACGCCGCCTTGCGCATTCGATTGCCGCAAGAAGAACCCTACACAAGGCGCGCACAGCGATTGCGCGCGGCCAACACACCATCCGATATCCTCCGCGCCGCGCAGGCGCTCAAGGAGCTTGAAGGGAAGCTGAGTAAATGAGCACCAATCCGAATGAAACGGACGCCATGAGCCTCGATGAATTGCGCGCGCTTGCCGATGCAATCCGGGCCGAGGTAGCCAAAGCGATTGTCGGTCAGGACGAATTGGTCGACCAGATGCTGGTCGCCTTGGTAAGCGAGGGGCACGTCCTGCTCGAAGGGCCTCCGGGCACCGCCAAGACCTTCCTCGCCAACAGCTTTTCGACCGCTCTGGGCCTCGATTTCGGGCGTATCCAGTTCACGCCTGACTTGCTGCCGGGCGACATTCTCGGCTCAAATCTGTTCAACTTTCAAACCAGCACCTTCACGCTGACGCGCGGGCCGATCTTTTGCGAGTTGCTGCTCGCCGACGAGATCAACCGCACCCCGCCCAAGACGCAGGCCGCTCTGCTCGAAGCGATGCAGGAACGGCGCGTGACACTGGATGGCGAGACGCACCAATTGCCCGAGCGCTTTATGGTCGTGGCGACACAGAACCCGATTGAAAACCAGGGCGTCTACCCACTGCCTGAGGCGCAACTTGACCGGTTCCTGTTCAAACTGCTCGTCCCCTATCCCGATGAATCAGAAGAAGCGCGGATCGTTGCGAGCTATGGCAAGCGTCAGGGGCCGACTAGCCCAGCCGAGCTTGGCGTTACAGCGGTCGCGGATTCGGCGAAGCTGGTCGCGGCGAGCGGCGCGCTCGATCATGTCACCGTGGCAGATGAAATCACGCAATATGTCGTGCGCTTGGTGCGCGCTACCCGTGACCATCCCGAGCTGGCCGTTGGCGCATCGCCGCGCGCCGCCGTGATGCTCGCCAACGCCGCGCGCGCCAGAGCCGCCCTCGCAGGCCGCGCCTATGCCATTCCCGACGATGTGAAAGCGCTTGCCGTGCCGGTGCTGCGCCACCGCCTCTCGCTCAGCCCAGCCGCCGAGATCGAGGGGCGCGATATCGAGGCGCTGGTGGCCGAATTGGTCGAAAGCACGGAAGCACCCCGCTGATCCAATGAACCTGCGCCAGCTTCCTGCCTTTCCGGTCGTACCGACACAGCGCTCCGCGTGGCTGATCGCCGGCTTCGCGCCGATTGCGGTGGTGATCGCGGCGATTGTGCCCGCCATGTGGGTGGCCGCGCCGGTGGCTGCGGCGGCGCTGGTCGCGCTGGTGCTGCTCGATGCGATTCTGGCGGGGCGCTGCAAGGATTGGCGCGTGTTTATCCCCTCCGACACCGAAGTGGGCCAGCCGACCGACCTCGCCATGCAGGCCGAGCTTGGATCAGGTTCTGTCTCCCGCGTCGAGGGTGCGCTCGAATTCGATCCGCGTCTGGGCACGCAAGGCAAGGCGCAATTCGCGCTCGATCCGGTGGAATTCGAGACCCATCATCGCGGCAGTCACGATGCCCATCCCGAACGGCGCGGAACGGCTCGGGTCAGCCATGCGTGGCTGCGCTGGACCGGACCGCTCGGCCTTGGCTCGCGGCAAATCTCCGGCTCGCTCGAAGACGAGGTGCGCATCTGGCCCGACCTATCGCCGGTGCGCAGCCGCGAATTGCAGACATTCCTGCGTGATTCGCAAACCGGCCTGATCGCACGGCGAATCCGTGGCGAAGGCACCCAGTTCGAAGCACTCTCTGAATACGAAGCCGGGATGGACCGCCGCCGCATCGACTGGAAAGCGAGCGCGCGGCACAACCACCTTTACGCGCGCGAAAACGAAAGCGAGCGCGACAACCAGATAGTTTTCGCCTTCGATTGCGGCATGGCGATGTGCGAGCCGGTTGACGGCATGCCGCGCATCGATCGGGCCGTCTCTGCGGCGCTTACGTGCTCTTATGTCGCGCTCAAGGGCGGCGACAAAGTCGCGCTCTTCGGCTTTGCTCAGCGCCCGCAGGTGATGACGCCTTTTGTCAGCGATGCGCGCGCCTTCCCCCGCTTGCAAAGCGCCGCTGCAGGGCTGGATTACACCGCCAACGAACCCAATTTCACCCTCGCCCTCGCCACGCTCACCGCGCAATTGAAACGCCGCTCGCTGATCGTGCTGTTCTCCGATTTCACCGACCCGACCGCAGCGGAATTGATGGTCGAGAGCATCGGCCGGCTGGTGGACAAGCACCTCGTCCTGTTCGTCACCATCGCCGATAGCGAGCTGGAGACCTTCATCGCCGACGAACCCGCCGACATCGCCACTCTGGCCCGCAGCGTTACCGCCGAAACGCTCGCGCATCAGCGCAGCATCGTCCTACAACGCCTGCGCCGGATGGGCGTTGATGTGATCGAAGCGCCGTGGGAGAAAATCGGCTATCGCCTGATCGACCGCTATTTCATCATCAAGAACAGCGAGGCAATCGGATGAAGGCCCCCACGCTAACCAACCTGTTCGGGCGCGGCGAGATGGCGGCCCCAGCCGATATTGAAAGCGCGGCTTTGCGTTCGGACCGTTTCCGGTTGGAGCGCGAGGGCGATTGGCGGCGGCTGGAAGAGATCGTCAAGCGGATGGAGCGCGGCGGGCTGCGCCGCGTCGATGATGAGGAGTTGTTGGCCCTGCCGACGCTCTATCGCACCGCCGCATCCAGCCTTTCGGTCGCGCGCGAAACCTCGCTCGATCAGGCAACGCTTTCCTATCTCGAAAGCCTTGTCCAGCGCGCGTGGTTTCAAGTTTACGGCCCGCGCAAGGGGCTGATCGGCTGGCTGCGCGAATTTCTGCTCGGCGGATGGAGCCGCGCTGTGCGCGAGATATGGCTCGACATCTGCGTGGCGCTGTTTGTGATGGTCGCGGACGCAATTGTCGGTTGGATCCTCGTGGCGCAGAACACCGACTGGTATTACCGGCTGGTGCCAACCGGCTTTCAGGACGCCCGCGTCCCCGGAGCATCACGCGAGCAATTGCTTGAAACCCTGGGGACCGAGCCGGGAGCCGGAGGCCTATCGGTCTTTGCAGCGAACTTGTTCAGCAACAATGCCGGGGTTGCGATCCTTGCCTTTGCGCTGGGCTTTGCGTTTGGCATCCCGTCGCTGCTGCTGCTGGTATACAATCTGGCGGTGCTTGGCGCGATGATGTGGCTGTTTGCGGGGCAAGGATTGGGCGTCGAATTCGCAGCATGGCTGAGCGTGCATGGCACGACGGAGCTGTTCGCGATCCTGCTGGCCGGCGCGGCGGGAATGCATATCGGCCGCTCCATGGCCTTTCCGGGTGACAAATCGGTGCTGGCGGCGGCTGCCGAGAGCGGGCGGCGCGGTGCGGTTGTGATGGTGGGCGTGGTGCTGATGATGGTGGTGGCGGCGTTGCTCGAAGCCTTCCCGCGCCAATTGGTCGGCGGCACGGCCAGCCGCTTTATCATCGGCGGATCGTTCCTGACCTTCTGGCTGTCCTATTTCTTCCTCTACCGTCCCCAGCGGATCGGAGAGGAATGATGGGTATCCCTGCAGCTTCGATTCCCTCGACACAGGTCGAACAAGCGCCAACACCGCGCTCTGGGACGCGGCGATTCGAGAACAAGCGCGAGCGCACTTTGATCACACCCGAAGGCATCGCGGTGCCGGTTATGGTCGCATCAAAGGCGTCGCGCGTCGGAGCTTTGCTGCTCGATTTCGTGATCCTCTATGTCGGCCTGACCCTGTTTGTGTTCCTGATGGTCTGGATCGCGGGCGGATTGTTCGAGGAGGTTGCCGAATCTGCAGAGGCGCAGGTGCAGGGCGCGGCGGAGTTCCTTGTTATCATCTTCGTGATTGTGCTCTTCCTCGCCCGATACGCCTATTTTCTCGGCTTTGAACTCGGCCCGCGCGGGGCGACGCTGGGCAAGCGGGCCGCCGGTATCAGGGTAGCAGCGCGCGATGGCGGAAAGCTGACACCCGAGGCCGTGATCGCGCGCAATCTGCTGCGCGATATCGAGCTGTTTATGCCGCTCGTCTTCTTCATGGTCGCGCCCAGCGGCGAGGCCGGCAATTTCGGATGGGCCGGGCTGGTGTGGTTCGGCGTGATCGTGGCGATCCCCATGCTCAATAAAGACGGATTGCGCGCGGGCGACATCATTGCGGGGACATGGATGCTGGAGGCTCCGCGCACCAAGCTCGCCGATGCGCTGTCGACCCAAGGCGCAGCCGCCGCAGACCGCGCCAGCAATGTCACCGGAACGCGCTACGATTTCGGCGAGCAAGAGCTGGCGGTCTATGGCGAGCACGAGCTGCAAACGCTTGAACGAGTGCTGCGCGATGGCCAAAGCGATGCATTGTCGGCGGTGCACGAGACGATCTGTCGCAAGATCGGGTGGGACCCGGGCGCGGGGGACGAACGCGCTTTCCTCGAGGCTTTTTACGCCCAGTTGCGTGCTAAGCTTGAAGGCGACATGCGTTTCGGCAAACGCAAGGCAGACAAGCATTCATGACCGATTACACCATCACGCCAGACGATCTGACCAGCGCGGAAGTGCTCGACCTGCTGCGGCTTCATTTGGAGGAGATGCACCGCTGGTCTCCGGCCTGCAAAGTGCACGCAATGCCGCCCGAGAGGCTGCGCGAAAAGGATGTCAGTTTCTTCGCGGTGCGCGATGGCGAGACCTTGGCCGCTGTGGGCGCGCTCAAGGCTCTGGACGCAACGCGCGGCGAGCTGAAGTCAATGCGCGCGGCGCCGGCTTTTCGCGGCAAGGGCGCGGGCCGCGCATTGCTCGAGCACCTGATTGGCGAAGCACGCACACGCGGCTATACTTGGCTGGGGCTGGAAACAGGCCGCCCGCGGGAATTTCTACCTGCAGTGCGGCTCTATGAAAGCTATGGCTTTGCCGAATGCGAGGCGTTTGGCGATTACGTCTCGGACGAATTCAGCCTGTGTATGGAGGCACATCTGACATGAGTGGTCTAACGTGATCGGGCGGCGCGCATTTCTTGGCGGGGCGACGGTATTCGGACTGGGCGCCTGCTCCGGTTTCGATCTGGACAAGCTCAATATCCCCCCAGTGGAGCGCACCATTTTGGGCGATCTCGATGCGCGCTTGCGCCTGATCGAGGGAGCGGGTGACGGAACACTGGGGGTCGAGATTTTCGACACCAGCAGCGGGCAATCGCTCGGCAACAATGAAGACCGGCGGTTCGGCCATTGCTCGTCGTTCAAGATGTCGCTCGCGGCGATGGTGCTGGCGGGCCATGCGGGCGGCTCAATCGACGCGGACAAGCGGCTGACATGGACCGAGCAGGACCTGATGTTCGTCTCGCCATTCACGGAAAAGCGGGTCGATGAAGGCGCGACCATGCGCGAGCTGGCCGAATTCACGCAGAAATGGTCCGACAATGCGGCGGCCAACATATTGCTGCGCGAGCTGGGTGGTCCTGCGGCGCTCACGTCTTTCTGGCGCTCGATTGGCGATGAGGTCAGCCGCCTCGACCGGCTCGAGCCTGCGCTCAACAATGTGCCCGAACCAGAGTTTCGCGACACCACCACGCCCGCTGCCATGGCACGGACGGTGGCAAAGCTGGTCTATGGCGACATCATGCCCTTTGCCGAGCGGCAGACGCTGCGCCAATGGATGATCGACACGCCAACCGGCAGGCGGCGCGTGCGCGCAGGGCTTCCCGAGGAGTGGGTGGCGGGCGACAAAACCGGCACCTCGATCTGGCCGGGCATGGGCAGCCTTTATGTCGATATCGGATTCGTCGAACCGCTCGACCGCGCGCCATTGACCTTCGCGACCTATTTCCGTGCACGCGACGCGCATGAAACCATGGACCCGCAATCCGAAGCGACATTGGCAAAGGTCGGCGGGGTGATCGACGACTATGCCGAAGTGGATGACGGGAATCCGTTCTGACCCTCTTAGGTGACAAACCAGTGGTTTTCTGCCACCTTTCGAGTGGGAGAACATCATGGAACGGATATTAAAGCTCATCGCCGCCGCGCTGCCGCTGATTTTCGCTTTCGCCTTTCTGGTGCCGGTGATTGATCAGGGGATGCAGGCGGCGGGTGTCTCTGCGCCGTTCGGGTTGAGCACGCTGACCGTCGCGCTGATTATCGGGGGCGCGTGGGGGCTGTTCGCGCAGGTCACGGGGCGCTGGATATGAATGCTCATTCGCCGATCCTGCCTGATGATCTCTCTCAGCTTTCCGATGCCGAGCTGCGCAAGCTCGAACTGAAAATTGCGCGCAAGCATTCGGGGATGGTCCCTTGGGATGCCGTCGTCTGGGCATTTGGCAATATGGCGGTGTGGCTGAGCCTGTGGCCCTTGGTGTTACTCGACATCCTGCCGCTCTGGGCCGCGTTTCCGATTGCGGTGGCAAATATGGCGCTGGTCTATCTGCCGACGCACGAGGCGCAGCATGACATTATCGCGCGTCCCGGTACAAAGCTGCGCTGGCTCAACGAGCTGGTCGGGCACGGGACAAGCTGGATGCTGGTCTATCCATTCGAGGTGCTGCGCGTGACGCATCTCGATCATCATCGCCACACCAACGATCCCGAAAGGGACGTGGACATCACCTGCAAGGCAGCAGGACCGTGGAGCGCCCTGTGGAGCACCATTCGCCAGCGCCAACCGGACGCTAAACGCTCGGGCGACTACATGGCGTCCCTTGCGCGCAACGGGCGTGAGGATCTGATTTTCCTAACGCTGCTGTACCGCCTTGGCTGGATCGCAATCCTCGGCGCGCTGGCATGGAATGGCTATGCGCTGGAGGCGCTGTTCCTCTGGTGGCTGCCCTACCAGATCGCCATCAGCTATATCGTGTTCTTCCTGTCATGGGCGCCGCATCACCCGAGCAATGAAACCGGGCGGTACCGCAACTCGCGCGCGTGGAAATCGAAGGTCGGCAATTGGGGATCGATGTGGATGCAGTTCCACATCGTGCACCACCTGCACCCCTATATCCCGCTCACCCGCACACCCGCCGCCTTTTGGGAGATGAAGCCCATTCTTGAAGCTCGCGGGTGCGATATTGGCGAGCTTTGATCGGCTAACCCGCTCGTCCCGAGCTTGTCGAAGGACTGTACTTCACTTCTGCCACAGTGGTCGAAAAGGAAAGTGCGATCCTTCGACAGGCTCAGGATGAGCGGTTTTGTTAGTGATCGGGCGTGTTTGACATGATCGGCGGCGCGGAGGGTTTGATGCCGCTCTCCTCGCCAAAGATCGCGACTTCGTTCAGCCCATCGCTGTTGGCACGTCCACGATACATGCCGGCGGTGTTGAAGCTGTAGAGAGCGTGGCCTTCAGGGGTGACGAGGATGATCCCGCCATCGCCGCCTAGCTCTTTGACTTCGGCCATGACTACATCTGCGGCCGCTTGAGCGAACAGCTCACTAGTGGGCTCAATGACTTCGACCTCTTGAACCCACTCATCTTGCTCGCTCGCTTTACTAAATTCTTCTTCGATGATGGCGCGAATTGCTTCTGCGCTTGGCTGCTTCGATAGCCGCAACCGCGTACAAATCTCCTGCGCCACACCGACGCGGATAAAGTACTCGCCCCAGCCAGTCGCCGACACAGCACAGCTCCGGTTATCCGCATAGGTCCCAGCGCCGATCACCGGGGCGTCACCAATCCGGCCCCAGCGCTTGCCGGTCATCCCGCCGGTTGACGTGCCCGCTGCCAGATTGCCGTCTTGGTCTAAAGCCACCGCGCCTACCGTGCCGAATTTGAGATCGACATCGAGCGCCGACAATTCACGGGCTTTCATCCGTTCCAGCGAGCGCAAACGGCGCTCGGTTGCGAACCATTCGGGCGGCGCGGTTTCGATGCCTTGGGTGGCAGCAAAGCCCTCGGCGCCCTCGCCCATCATAAAGACATGCGGGCTTTCGGTCCGCACTTTCTCAGCCAGCAGGATCGGGTTCTTGATGCTTTTCACCCCCGTCACCGCACCCGCGCTGCGATCGCGCCCGTCCATGATCGAGGCGTCGAGCTCGTTCTCACCTTCCCAAGTGAACACCGCTCCGCGACCGGCGTTGAACAGCGGATTGTCCTCCATTGGCACGATTGCGGCCTGAATCGCGTCCATCGCGCTTCCGCCCTCCGCCAGGATCTTCGCACCCGCATCCAAGGCCTCTTGCAAGGCAGCCTCATAGGCTTCGCGTTGTTCTGGCGTGATGCGATCGGGGCTGATCGTGCCCGCCCCTCCATGAATGGCAATCGACCATTTGGGCTTCGCTTCAGCCGCGCCATCTTCTGCATGCAGCGGAGCCGCAAAGGCAACAGCGATACCCAACCCGAACGCGATGCAAGAACTTGTAACTTTGGAAATCAAACTGCGTGCCATTGTGGTATTCCTGATGAGAATGTGCAAAATACTGAATTGCAGAAGCTTTTTGTAACTGTGGATGTTACATTTCACAAATGCGGGCAAGTTAGCATACCTTGTAGCACATCCAATCAAAGGGGGATCAAAATGCAAGTAGGACAATATGAATTTGACTCAGATCTAGCGTGGGAGCTCGGCATTCAGGCCGCTTCTGCGCTTGCCATTCTGGTGGTTACGTGGCTGCTAGCCAATGCCGCAAAGTGGGCCTTTGCGAAACTCGTTGACCGCATTTCCTTTCTCAATCGCGACACAAGCAGCGGCGAAAGCGTCGGCGCGTCGCTGGGCAAGATTGTCTCGCTGCTGATCTGGCTGTTCGGCCTGCTCGGCATCCTGCAGGTTTTTGAGCTGGAGGGCGTTGCTGCTCCGATCAACGAGTTGCTTATCAACATTATGGACTTTGTGCCGAACCTGTTTGGTGGCGGTCTGCTGTTGTTCATCGGCTTGATGATCGCAGGGATCGTGCGCGACATCGCGACAACGGCGATGCAGACGGTCAATATCGACAAATGGGCCAACAAAGCTGGCGCTGACGAAGTGACCGGCAACACCACGATTTCGAAGACCTTGGGCACCATCATTTACGCCTTGATCGCCATTCCGGTCGCGATTGGTGCGCTGGGCGTGCTCAACATCGCTTCGATCTCCGAACCGGCTACCGAGATGCTGGGCCTGATCATGGCGGCCATCCCGAATATCATTGCGGGGGGCGTGCTGCTGGGCATCGGCTATCTTATCAGCCGCTTTGTCGTGACAATCCTGACCGACCTGCTCTCGGGTCTGGGCATTGATGGGCCGATCACAGCTCTGGGCCTGCTGCCGAAAGACACCAGCGCATCTTCGGTGCTCGCCCGTGTCGCGCAGATCGGGATCATCCTGTTCTTCGCCATTGCAGCGACCCGTTTGCTGGGCTTCCCGGAACTGACCACGATCCTTGATCAGGTGCTCGAACTGGGTGGCCGTGTGCTGTTCGGTGCCGCTGTCATCGGAGCCGGCTTCCTGATTGCCAATCTGCTGGGCAAGCTGCTCGGCGGTGCGGGCATGGCCGGGACCGTTGTTCGCTATGCCACCATGCTGCTGTTCGCCTTTATGGGCCTTCAGTTCATGGGTGTTGGCGAAGAGATCGTGCAAACCGCCTTCACCGCTCTGGTGATCGGTCTTGCGGTTGCCGGTTCGCTGGCCTTCGGCCTCGGTGGTCGCGACTGGGCCGCGAAGAAGCTCAAGCAGCTCGACGATTCCAAGTAATCGAACGGCATAACAAATTGCGAGGCATACGCCTTGCGACATTGATGGGGGTGCGGTGGCAATGCTACCGCACCCCCAACTACTTGGGAGAGACGGGCAATGAGCGGATTCGGCGAGAAAACGACCACAGACGAAGTGCTGGCGGGCAAGGACCTGAGCGGGAAAACCGTATTCGTAACCGGCGGCAATTCCGGTCTGGGTCAGGAAACCGCGCGGGCGATGTCGGCGAAAGGCGCGCATGTGATCCTCGCCGGACGCGATCAGGGCAAGCTTGATGACGCGGTGGCCACGATCAAAGCCGATCATCCCGACGCCAATCTGGAGACGATTATCGCCGATCTCGGCTCGCTCGAAAGCCTGCGCGCCTGCGGTGCCGAAGCAAACGAACGCTTCGACAAGATTGACCTCCTCATCAACAATGCCGGAATTATGGCCACGCCCAAGGGCACGACCAGCGATGGTTTCGAAAGCCAGTTCGGCACCAATCACCTTGGTCACTTTGCCCTGACCAAGCACCTGATGCCGCTCGTCGAAGCCGGAGATGACAAGCGGATCGTCAACCTGTCCAGCCGCGGGCATCACATCGCGCCGACCGATTTCGACGATCCCAATTTCGAAAGCACCGACTACATCCCCTTCCTCAGCTATGGCCGTTCAAAGACTGCGAACATCCTCTTCACTGTGGGGCTGGAAGATCGGTTCGCGGACAAGGGCGTGCATTCCTATGCCGTTCATCCGGGCGGCATCCAGACGAACCTCAGCCGATATATGACGCAGGAAGAGCAGGACGCTCTGGTTGAACGCGTGACCACCAGCGATCCCGATTTCGAATGGAAGACCATCCCGCAAGGCGCAGCCACGCAGACATGGGCGGCAACCGCGGAAGAACTGGAAGGCAAAGGCGGCGTCTATTGCGAGGATTGCCACGTGGCCGAAGTGGACGACACCTCAACCACCAGCGGTGTGCGCAGCTATGCCCTCGACAAGGGCAACGCCGACAAGCTGTGGGCCATGAGTGAGGCCATGACGGGCGAGGTCTTCACCGCTTAGGCAGCAATGAACTCTCTAAGCAGTTTGAACGTGTCCTTCGCCTCGCGCGTCGGCGTGATCGCCATAAATACGTGCGGGGCGCTTTCATATTCATAGAGCTTGGCGTCAACGCCAGCCTCGCGCAATTTGCCGGTGAATGTGCGGGAATCGACGATGAACAGATCATGCCTGCCGGTCCAGATACGGGTCGGTGGGAGCAGCGCCAGTTCTTCTGTCGGGGTGTAGAGCGGGCTGCATTCGGGGCTCGCCGGATCCCGATCATCGGCCCACATGACCCCGCAATTGCGGAGGGTGCCGACCTTGAGCATGATGTCATGCGGTTCGACAGCCGCCATCGCCTCGTCCTGCATCGTCACATCAAGCCAAGGCGCGGACAGCGCAAGTTTGCCCGGTTGTGCGCCGCCTGCGCGCGCCAGTCGAAGCGCAAGCGACAGCGCCATGTGCCCGCCCGCGCTGTCTCCATTGATGATGATCTTGGCCGGATCATGGGTCTCGGCGAGCTTGGAGAAAACTTCGTCCGCCTGATCATCGGCGCGGCTGTACTTCGCTTCGGGCACAACCTCGTAAAGCGGCAGGGTGATGCTGACACCGCATTGATCGACGAGAGCTGCGGCCAGCGGCCAATGTTCCTTGAACATCGGGAGGACAAAGCCGCCGCCGTGGAAATACAGCATGTGCCACTCGGCCGGGCCGGATTTGGGATGGATGGTAACCACCTTTTGCCCTGCGGCAGACCATTCCTCGACACTGTATTTGTCGCGCAGCGACTGCGGCATCGGCGCATCGCGCGGCGGGGATCGCTGCGCCATATATTCGCTGAATTCCTCGGCGACGTGCGGAAAGACCGGCTTTCGCTTGCTCATCAGCCAGGTCACGGCGCGCATCATAAAGCTAGGCTTGGCGCTGCGCAGTTCAATCGAGGTGTCGGTCAGCATTGTGTCTCTCCTTGCGGCAAGAGAGTGAAGCAGCCGCGAGCGGAGTCAAGCGCCCATGGCCCTATGCCCGCAAACCGATGATCATCCCTTCGTTCAGCCAGCCGCCCAGCATCCCTCCTGCGCATTGGGCTGCGCCTTGCACCGCAGCCTCGTCCGCGTTCTCGCCGATCATCATGCCGAGCAGTTCGCCATAGCTCGCCCCGCTTTGCATTGCGGCAAAGCCATCGGCCTCTTGGCGGTCGACCAGCGTGAAAGTGGGCCGTTCACCCTCCCGCCAGACGATGCAACCAAGCGAGGTATCCAGTGCAAGATCGGGCATTTCGCCGCCATCGTCCGCCAAGGCGTTCCACATTCCCATAAGGTTGTACGGTGTCACCCAAGCCGCCGCGCGAGGCTGCGTCTCGAGGCGCAAGGCCATCCAGTCCTCATCGCCAAACTCGGCTGTTGCCTCACCGAACGCGGCGGGACTCAAAGGCTCGCAATCGGGCGCGGTCGAAACCTGCAGCATTTCCCATTCGAGCCGAGCCAGTTCGGCAACCTCAGGGTTGTCTCCAAACACTTCGGCACAGCTTGCATCCATGCCCGCGCCCGCATCCTCGATAGTCCAGCTGGCAGGGGGATTGGTGATGACGTGGTGCGCGGCGGCACGCTTGAACGGTCCCTCCCCGACATAGCGCGTTGTTCGTTCGAACGTATTCTCCAGAGCGTCCATCAATGACGAGCGATAATTGCCACGATAGACTGACATGCCGGCGGCCTGGCTGTTGCCCCAACCCTTTGGCAAAGGCGCATCCTCATCGAGGATCGCGCGCATAAAACCCGCCTGTTTCTCGGCCAAAGAGGTCATGCGGGCAAAGGCTCGCGCGCCTGTCGGGCAAGGCCGCGCGCGCGGTCCAATTCGCTCAGCAATTCGGGCAGTGGCGGAATGTGATCATCGCGTTCGATCATGGTCGCGACCGGCTGATCAAGCATCGATATCGCCTTGGCATAGAGCGCCCAAACGCCATCGCAGACCTCGCGATCATGGGTGTCGATGATGATATCACGCTCTTCCGTCGCGGGATCGTGTCCCGCAAGGTGGATCTGCCGCACGCGGTCGAGCGGCAATCCGGCAAGATAATCGTCCGCCGAGAAACCATGATTGGCCGCGCTCACATAGATGTTGTTCACATCGAGCAGCAGATAGCACCCTGTCCGGCGGGTCATTTCGGTCAGAAACTCCCATTCGGTTATCTCGTCTTCGGGGAATGTCAGATAGCTAGACGGATTCTCGAACAGCATCGCACGGCCCAGAGTGTCCTGCGCATGGTCGATATTGGCGCAGACCGCTGCCAGCGCCTCTTCGGTCAGGGGCATTGGAAGGAGATCATGGCTGTTATGCGCGCTCGTGCGGGTCCAGCACAGATGGTCAGAGACCCAGAGCGGGTCGATCCGCTGTTCCAGCCGCTTGAGCTTCGCCAGATAGTCCTCGTCGAGCCCCAATGCAGAGCCAATCGACATTGAAACGCCGTGGATGATCACGGGGTGACGCTCGCGCACCTGCTCCAGAATGCGCAATGGCCGGCCGCCATCGACCATGTAGTTTTCCGAGATCACTTCAACGAAATCGACCGGCACTGTCTCGGACAGGAAGTCCTCATAATGCGTGCGCCTGAGGCCCAGCCCAAAGCCGCCAAACGGTTCGATCGGATCAAGTTTGTGTACCATCTTGCCATCTCATAACAGATTTTCGCGCAAATCGAGTCGCCAGCCACAGATTTGACAGTCCGGGAGTCGACAGTCCGACAGGCATCACCCGCCATGCCACTGGAGGGGTCAGGGTCGTAGCAGTGACAAACAATACGCTGTCGGACTGCCGGACGGTTCGCCAATTACGAGCCGGAAGGATCTGGCTCATCAGCGCGCCGTCATTCCCGAACATTGTTCAACGCACCGGCTCGGATTCTCTGAACTGGTGCGCGACGACAAATGTTTATTCGCAAGGGCGCAGCTCGGCGTTACAGTCGAGCCATAAATTGGGGACATGGATTTGGGGCCATGAAAGACGGGGACACAAAATTATTCAGAAACTTTGTAACCGTCTGGATTGCTCGAGCGAATTGCCAGACAGTTCCGGCAAACATTCCGGCACGAAACAGTTTTTAGGAGAAGCACGATGAACAAGAATTCAATTGCAAGCCTCGCTGGTCTCGCCCTCACCGCAGGGATCGCTGCCGGCCTCGCCACCACCCCGGTCGCCGCCGCTGGCCCGAAAGAGAAGTGCTACGGCGTTTCGAAAGCAGGCAAGAACGATTGCGCTGCTGGCCCCGGCACAAGCTGCGCAGGCACTTCGACCCGCGATTACCAGGGCAACGCCTGGAAATATGTCGACAAGGGCACCTGCGTGAAGGTCAAGACGCCCAAGGGCAAAGGCTCGCTGAAGCCGCTCAAGCGATAACGCACCGCTGGTCGAGCGGCGGCTCAGGCAAAATCGTCGCCGCTCGTACCAGAATGGTCTAGGAGGAAGACAATGAACGCTATCACATCACTTTACGGTCGCATCGTCGAGCTGCTTTCGGGCAAGTTTTTCGAGAGCATCGGCCTGCTTGGCATCCGCATCGCGCTCGCTGGCGTGTTCTGGCGGTCTTACAAGACCAAGGTTGTCGAAGGCTCTTGGTTGCAGATTGACGAAACGCAATATCTGATCTTCGAGAACGAGTTTACTGGTCTGCCTTTGTCGAGCAGCCTTGCCGTACCGCTCACGGTTTACGCCGAGTTCCTGTTTCCGCTGCTGCTTTTTGTCGGCCTGTTCACGCGGTTTTCGGCCGCTGCATTGATGGTGATGGCGCTTGTCATCCAGATCTTCGTCTTCCCGACCCAGGTACACTTCTGGGGCTGGGCAATGGGCATCATTGCGATGGCCGCGATCCTGGTCAGCCGCGGCGGCGGGATGTTCAGCCTTGATCGTCTGTTCGACCGCGCATTCGGGGCGAAAGCTGCCTAAATGGTTGCAGACGAACCCACCTTCGCCCGCCTCATGGCAGCGGCACAAGACGGCGATAAAGTCGCCGCCAATGTGCTGCTGACCGAGGCGGGGGTCTGGCTCGAGCGGTATTTTCGCCGCCGTGTACCGGACCATCAGATCGACGATCTGGTTCAGGAGGTGCTTATCGCGCTCCATACAAAGCGCGCAACATTCGACCCGGCGCGACCTTTTCTGCCGTGGCTCGCAGCCATCGCGAGATACCGCTGGGTCGATCACTTGCGCAAAGTGTACAAGCACGATGGCAAGGAACTGATGGAGGATGACGCAGTAGATGACAGCGAGGAGGAAGTTGTCCTCGCCCGCGTCAGCC
>JBCCOF010000071.1:0-15330 GCA_039025455.1 Pseudomonadota bacterium
CACCGGCCATCAGTGCAGATCGTGTAGCTTTCATGTTCATTCTCATCAGTCCGTCCAACTTCGAAAAGGGCCGCTGACCCAACGCAAGAACCAGCTTATTGAGCCGGTGCAGGCGCGGGCGCTTGCTGCGGCGCTGGTGCAGGCGCCGGTGGCGCTGCCCCTGCTGCTTCGCCGTCCCCATCCGGCGAAATAACCCCCTCGTCTTCAAGCAATTTCTCGACATCCTCAATCGCGTCAACACCCAACAGGCCAGCCATCTGGCGTGCGCGTGACCGCAAAGTATCTGGAACACTCTCGTCCTTGGCAATCGCCGCGAACAAATCGCCCGCCTTGCGTTTATCGCCCGCTTCGAGATGCGCTATGGCGGTCAATTCGCCTGCGCTTCCGAAATATGCATTGCCGGGCACAGCCAGATCCTTGAGCCGCGCGATAACATCCGCAGGCTTGCGGTCGTCAAAGTTGCTCGCGACTTCGCGGATCCGGGCGAGATCCCGCAGCGCCGGTGGAGCCTCTGGATCATCGGCAATCTGTTTGTAAATCGCTACCGCTTCGGAAATTTTTGAACCTTCCAGCGCGGCCCCTGCCTGAATAAAGCGAGCCGCGGTGCGCGCGCCTGCTGTATCCGAGTTCGCAAGCGCCGCTGCCTTCTTGGCTGCTTCGTCAAAATCGCCTTGCTGCGAGGAATCGAGCGCTTCGATCAGAGTTTCTGACTGGCCTTCCAACGCACCTTCCTGCGAGGGAACCCAATAAAACAGGTAAAACGCCAACCCGCCTAGAAACACAGTGAGCGCTCCACCGATTGGCACGCCAAACTTCTTGAGGAATTCCTCTGTATCATCCTTGCGAACAGCCTCATCGATTTCCCGCATCAGGATTTCGTCTTCGGCAGACGGCTTGGAATCCTTCGGGTCGTTTGACGGATCCGGCTTCTGTTCCGGTTCGTCCTTTTCGGGTTTGTTCAAGTCTTTTGGGGGGAGCGCCACGGAGCTCTATTCCTCATCAAAATGATTGTATTTGTCGCGCGTGCTTTAGCAGGAGCTTGGCCTTCCGCAATGCCGTGTGCGCACAGTCATACGACCTCTCCCCGATAGAGGTGCAGTTCGACAGTTGAACCGCGCATGAAGGGCATGGCGCAGCGCAGGGTATGCGCCGCGTCAGAATTCGCGTCCCATCGCTTGTGAATAGAGAGTTCGGTAGCGTTCGATCATCGCCGCTTCGTCGAACCGCGCGCGCGCCTTTGCCTTGTTTGCATCACCGACCGATTTGCGCGTTTCGGGGCTGACCGAGAGGCGCTCCAACGCCTCACCCAGCGCAGCGAGGTCTCCAGCAGGGGCGATAAACTTACCATTTTCTTCAGACACCATGCTTCTGATGTCGCCGACATCGGGCGCCGCAACCGGTAGGCCTGCTGCCATCGCTTCGACCACCGAGAGCGGAAACTGCTCGGAGGCGGAGGACAGGGCGAATATATCGAACAGGCCGATGACGCTGGCCGGATCGGGCACTGCGCCGGGCAAGTGAACGCGGTGGGAGATATTATGCGCGTCGGCCACTTCGCGTATGGTGTCGCGCTCCGGTCCTTCCCCTAAAATCACCAATTGCCAATGGTCGGGCAGCGTCGCGCAGGCCTCGACCAGCTGATCAAGCTGTTTGACGGGGCGCAATCCGGCGAGTGTGCCGACCCAGAATTCGCCCTCGCGCTTTAGCACGCGCAGGTTCTTTTGTTTGGGCGGCTTGGCAAAGGCCTTGGTCTTGATGCCGTTGGCGATGCGGTGAACCATAGCCGGAGGCTGTTGCCAGACCTGCTTCGCGATCATCTCCAGCCGCGTGCTCGGCACAATCAGCGCCGAAGTGCGGCGCAAGGCCGCGCGGCGATAGAGGTTGCGGCTTTTCTTGAGCGCCTCCGCTTCGTCTTCGTTGAACCCGTCCTCGTGATGGATCAGCGGCGGCAGGCCAAGACTCTTTGCAAAGACGGTGTGCGCCATCACCGCATCCATCGCGCCCCAATTGTATGTCAAAACAAGGTCATAGGGCTTCATCGCCTTGGCAATATTCACAAGCCGCGCGGGCGAGGGAAAGCCGGTGAGCGAGGGGAATTTCTTCGGAAAATCGACCGGAACCGTGCGGTCCAGATAGGCCCGCGCCGCCATCTGATCCGGCATCGCCGATACGACGCTGTGGCGCAGGTCCTTACCAAAGGCGTTCATCAACTGCACCGCGCGCAGCTCTTTCCCGCCCGCCGAAAAGGTCGAATGGCAATGCAGTATGCGCGGCGTATCGGCCTCGGGAGCCTTCTTCTTACCAGCCATGCGCGAACTCACTCGATTCCGTCCAAGAGGGAATTGATCGCGGCGCGCGCTTCGGGTTCGTCTAGCGTCGGCGCATGGCCCACCCGCGGGACGGTCACGCTGGTCATGGCGGGGTTTTTCTCGCCCATCTTGGCGACGGTCTCCTCGCTCAACAGGTCGGAAAGCTCCCCGCGCACCAGCACCATCGTCACATCGCACAATGCTTCGAACGCCTCCCACAGATTTGCAGGGGCCGCATTGCTCGGCTCCTGAAACGGTTCGGCGATGGCCATGTCGTAATCATAGCTGATGCGCCCGCTCTGGCTGACCACCAGCGTGCGTTTCGCCATTTCGAGCCATTGATCAAGGTCATAATCGGGGAACGCCGCGCCGTGCACATCTTTCAGCGAGCGCGCCGCGTGGAGCCATGTCGGATAGCTGCGCCCCTGCCCCACATAGGTCGCGATCCGCGCAACACCCCCCGGATCAACCTCTGGCCCGATATCGTTGAGCACGCAGGCCACGATGCGCCCCGGCTTCGCATGCGCCATCAGCATCGTCATAAGGCCGCCCATCGAGGTCCCGATCGATATGAATCGCTCGATCCCTTCCTCGGTGAGCAGTTTTTCGACGTCGGCCACGTAGGTCAGCGGGCTGTAGGTCGCCGAATCCGGCGCATAATCGCTCATGCCCCGCCCGCGCATTTCGGGCACGATCACGCGGCGGGTCTGCGCCAGATGCGCGGCAAGATCGGCAAAATCGCGCGAATTGCGCGTCAGCCCGTGCATGCACAGCACCGGCGGCCCGGCATAGCCATCCGGCCCCGCATAATCGCGATAATGCAAATTAAGCCCGTCACTGCTGGTCCAGCTGCGATCCAGATACGATGATGGCATGTGAGGCGAGGTTCCCCTGATCGTTGCTTGGCCAAAGATTACGCGGCGCTGGTTGAACCCACGATCACTTGCGCCCAATATCGCGGGATGCAAGCTTTACCGCAACCTGCCAGTTATCGCCCGGACCCCGCAATTGAAACCCTGTCCGATTGGTTGGGCAGTCCAGTGGATGCCGCCGACTTTCCCGAGACGCGGATACGCTTCCGCAATGACCGCGCGGCGGCGAGCGTTGGTCTGGCGGATTTGAGCGATGAGGATTGGATAAAGCATTTCGGTCGATTCGCGCCTTTGGAAGGCAATCTGCCCCAGCCGCTGGCACTCAAATATCACGGGCACCAGTTCCGCGTGTACAACCCCGATATTGGCGACGGGCGCGGCTTTCTGTTTGCGCAGATGCGCGATGGCGCAGGGCGTTTGCTCGATCTGGGGACCAAGGGATCGGGCACCACGCCTTTCAGTCGCGCGGGCGACGGGCGTTTGACCCTGAAAGGCGCGGTGCGCGAAATTCTCGCGACCGAATTTCTTGAAGCGCTAGGCGCGAACACCTCCAAGACATTCTCGGTCATCGAAACCGGCGAAAAGCTCCATCGCGGCGACGAGCCCTCCCCCACCCGCTCTGCGGTGATGGTGCGGCTTAGCCATTCGCATATCCGCATCGGCACATTTCAGCGGCTGCTCGCGCATGAAGAAAGCGAGCAGATGGAAGCGCTGATCGCCTATTGCCTTGAGCACTTCCCCGGACCGCCCCCGCCCGAAGACGCCCCTGCACGCGACGAACCAGCGGTGATCCTGATGCATCAAGTGGTCGAGCGGATGGCCGATCTCGCCGCCAGTTATATGGTCGCAGGCTTTGTACATGGCGTGCTCAACACCGACAATATGAACATCACCGGCGAGAGCTTCGATTACGGACCGTGGCGCTGGCTGCCCGATTGGGACCCGAGCTTCACCGCTGCTTATTTCGACCATGGCGGGCTCTATGCTTTTGGCCGCCAGCCCGAGGCAATTCACTGGAATTGCGGGCAATTGGCCGTGGCGCTCAGGCTGCTGGCGGAGAGCGACCCGCTGATCGCGGCGCTAAATCGCTTTGGCGAACTTTACATAGCGGCGATTGCGCGGCGGTGGTGCTGGCGGCTGGGCGTGGTGCCGAAAGGCGCGGAAGCTGACACGGCTTTGGTCTCCGCCTGCGAAAAGGCGATGCGCGATAGCAAGCAGCAACCCGATGCGTTTTTCTTCGCCCACCGCGGCGGGCGCGGCGGCGCGGGCGGCGAATTGGGCGAATTGCTGGGCGGTTATGAGGCAGTTCCAAGCGATCACGAATATTGGTCCGACGATGCACCGCAAAGCATGGTGATCGAGGAAGTCGAAGACATCTGGTCCCACATTGATCGCGATGACGATTGGAGCGCGCTCACCGACAAGGTTGCCGCCTTGCGCCGCATGGGCGAAGCGCATGGCGAGCCGCCGACACCCGCCGGACACGCCTGACAGGCAAAATTGCGTCTTTCCCTGATGGATTTACGGCCAAATCTTATCGCTATCTTTACCAAGAGTGGGGCAAGACCTCTCGCGCAAGAGCGAGAACATGAACAAGCCGATTGAACCGCCTACTACCGAGACGACCCTGATCTCCTACGCTCCGGCGACGGGTGAGGAATTATGGCGCGGTGAGCCCGGCGATGTGGCCGAAGCCGTCAGCACCGCGCGGCGGGCATGGCCCGGCTGGGCCGCGCAGCCGATTGCCACGCGGATCGAACTGATGCGCCGCTTTGCCAATGAGGTACGCACCTATTCCGAAGAACTCGCCGATCTGATCGCGATGGAAGCGGGCAAGCCGCGCTGGGAGGCTTTGTCCGAAGTCGAAGCGGTTGTGAACAGAATCGACATTTCGGTCGGTGCTTATGCCGAGAGAACCGGCAAGAAAAAGCTCGACAGCGCGCGCAACGGCTCCGCCGCCGTCCGGCACAAGCCGCATGGCGTTATGGCCGTGCTCGGCCCGTTCAACGCCCCGGCGGACTTGCCCATTGGCCACATCGTTCCGGCGATGATCGCAGGCAACACCGTGCTGTTCAAACCGTCGGAGAAGACCCCGGCAGTAGGCGAAAAGCTGGTCGAATATATGCACAATGCGGGGGTTGATCCCGATGTCCTGCAATTGGTGGTCGGCGGCCCTGCCGAAGGCAAGGCGCTGGTCGCGCATCCCGGCGTGGACGGCGTGCTGTTTACCGGATCGGCGCAGACCGGCATTGCCATCAACCGCAAACTCGCGGCCAATCCGGGCAAGCTGGTCGCGCTCGAAATGGGCGGCAACAACCCTATCATCGTGGCTCAAACGCCTTTGATGAAGGACGCCGCGACCCTGATCATCCAAAGCGCCTTTGCCACCGCAGGCCAACGCTGCACTGCGGCGCGGCGGCTGATCGTGCTCGAAGAATTGTATCAACCGCTGATGGCGGAATTGATCCCGATGACGCGCAAGCTGCTCGTCGGTGATCCGATGGATGAGCCGCAGCCCTTTATGGGCCCGGTTATCGACAATGACACCGCCGATCTGCTTACCGAAAGCTTCCTCACGCTGGTGACGGCCGGGGGAAAGGCATTGGCGCATATGCGGCGTTTGCAGCCCGACAAGCCGCTGCTCACGCCTGGAATAGTGGACACAACGAGCATCTCAGACAGGCCTGATATCGAGCTGTTCGGCCCGATCCTGCAAGTGATCCGCGTGCCCGACCTCGACACCGCCATCACCGAAGCAAACAACACACGTTTTGGCCTCTCGGCCTCGCTGATTGGCGGATCACCGGACGATTACAGCCGCTTCTGGGCCAATATCCGCGCCGGGATCATCAACTGGAACCGGCCCACCAATGGCGCGTCTTCCTCGGCTCCCGTCGGTGGAATTGGCTTGTCGGGGAATCATCGTCCGGCGGCTTTCTATGCCGCGGATTATTGTGCCTATCCGGTGGCCAGCAACGAAATGGAACAACCGCGCGCGAATATCGGCGTGGGCTTGAAGCCTGATGTAGACGGGATGGGATAGGCCCAAGGCCGGAAGTTCAGCACCGCTAACGTGCGGCCCGCAAAAGCAGCTCAGCGTTTCCAGTAAACCAAATCGACAGCGCTCGTGCCGTTTGAGGACGGACGGGCGTAGACCTTCAAATGCTCGGACCCGCGCGCCGCGTCCAGGATCGCTTCGGGTTCGCGATGGCGTGTCGCTGTCATCTTCGCCCGGTCAGCCCGGTTGAAATGGTATTGCAGCGCGTCTTCCACGCCCGCTGGCGTCACATAGCGGACAATCCGCATCTGGCAGCCATCGCCGTCCGCACCTGCCGCCTGCATAGTCATGCCGTGCGGCATCACCTTCGCGACTTCGGGCATACGCGCGGCCCAGACAAGCCCTTCTTCGAGCTTGCCATTGCACGCGCTCGGCGCGCCTGCCGCTTTGATAATGTCGCTCGCCGTCATGCCCAGCGCCAGCGGCTCGCCTTTATATTCGCCTTGCGAAGGGGGCAGATCGCGGATCGAACCGCTATCGACCAATTCACGCCGCGCGGCCTCGCGCGCCTGTTCGGCGGTCTCGCTGCTCGAAATCAGCGGCGGCAGCGCATGGTCATGGCGCACAGTCAAAAGCGCATTGGCTTCGTTGCGATGGGCAAGGTCAGGATCGACCATCAACGGATCGTTGAGCGTGCGCGCGACGAGCGGGTCGGGAACCACAGTGATTCCGTCTGCACCAGCGCCTGAGCTGTCATCGCTGCACGACGACAGCGCGATGGCCGACAGTGCGATCGCCGAGAGTGCTTTTGTTGAGGGACTGAGCCTTTGCATCCATTCGCCATAGCCTCGCTTGGTTAACATTCGGCTGTTCGCGAGCAATTTGTAAATGGGCCGAGCGTAAACGCGAAAACGCCCCCATGCCGCGATCGACATGAGAGCGCTTTCCACGGCGGGTGCCGCGCCCGGACCATTGGTGGGATGGCCCAAGTTTGGTGGAGAAAGCGCTTCGCTGGTGGTGGATTGCCAAGCGCCCTCTCGATCTTGTTGTTCACTTATAGATGCCCCAAAATGAACGCGCTGCAATCAGTCGTGAAAGCCGGCGTTCAGGCTTCTTGCCAGAAATATTACAATTTGGAATTTCAGCGCCACGCTTGCGCCAAGCCATTGGCGGGCCTAGGCCGCGAAGCGATGACCTCCGCCTCCCAAGAAACCTCCGAAGCGCCACCATCCGGCCTTCCAGCCGCGCTGGGCGCCTATGTGATATGGGGATTTCTGCCGCTCTATTTGTTGCTCGTCACCAGCGTGCCGCCGTTTGAATTTGTCGGCTGGCGAATCATCTGGACCCTGCCGTTCTGCCTGCTGATCGTGGCCATGCGCCGACAGTTCCCCGCACTGAAAAAGGCGATCACAAGCCGTCGAACCATGATGATGCTGTTCCTCAGCGCGCTGCTAATCGCGATAAACTGGCTCGTTTATATCTGGGCGATCATGCAGAATCAGGTCTACGCCGCGAGCCTTGGCTATTATCTCAATCCGCTGCTCAATGTGCTGCTGGGCACGGTTCTCTTGCGCGAGCGGCTTTCGAAATTGCAGTGGCTCGCCGTGGGGATCGCTGCGTCGGCGGTGGCCTTGCTGGCTGCGGGCGCGCTGGAGACGCTGTGGATCAGTCTTAGCCTGGCGCTCAGCTTTGGCCTCTATGGCATTGTTCGCAAACAGGTTGATGTCGGCTCGCTTCCCGGTCTCACCATCGAAAGCGCGATCCTGTTGCTTCCGGCCTGCGGCATCGCCGGTTTTTACGCGATGGGCCCTGCTGGCCCCGCCTTTGGCACCGATCTGTTCCTCAGTGCCGCCATTGCCTTTTCCGGCGTCGTGACGGCGGTCCCGCTGCTGCTGTTCGCGATTGCTGCGCGGCGGATGGATTATTCGACGCTCGGCTTTATCCAATATCTCGCGCCCACCATCGTCTTCATCCTCGGCCTCACTGTTTTCGGCGAGGAGTTGAAACCAGCGCAGCTTGGCAGTTTCATCCTGATCTGGATTGCGGTTGCGATCTTTGTCGGCGATTTATGGAGCCGCACGCGCCGCGCGAAGGTTCCGGCTTAGCCGACGAACCGCCAACCGATGATCGCGCCGCCATGGAACGGCACGATCTGCGACCCGGCCAGCTCCAGCGTATCGGGCACCGCCACCTCGACCCGCTCAAGCGTCACCGTCTCCTGATTGACCGGCAAGCCGTAAAATGCAGGCCCGTGGAGCGAAGCAAACCCCTCGAAATGCTCGAGCGCATCCTCCTCGTCGAACACCGTCAGATAGCTTTCGAGGGCGTAAGGCGCGCCAAATATCCCGGCACAGCCGCAGGCGCTTTCCTTGTCGTGCTTGAAATGCGGCGCACTGTCTGTGCCCAGAAAGAACTTGGTCGAACCCGAGGTCGCCGCCGCCCGCAATGCCAGCCGATGCGTCTCGCGCTTGGCCACAGGCAGGCAGTAATTGTGCGGCTGTATCCCGCCCACCAGCATGGCGTTGCGGTTGATGTGTAGGTGCTGCGGCGTGATCGTCGCCGCCACGCGGTCGCTTGCACTGGCCACAAAATCCACCGCATCACTCGTAGTGATATGTTCGAAAGCGACGCGAAGGCGCGGAAACTCCTCCACCACTCGGCGCAAATGCCGCTCGATAAACTCCGCCTCGCGGTCGAACACGTCGATATCGGCGTCGGTCACCTCGCCATGGATGCACAGCACGATATCCTCGGTCTGCATCCGGTCGAGCACCGGATAAATCCGCTCGATATCGCTGACGCCGGAGGCCGAATTGGTGGTCGCATTGGCGGGATAGAGCTTTGCCGCGGTAAACACGCCTTCAGCCGCTCCGCGCGCAAGGTCGTCGGGATCGGTCGTGTCGGTGAGGTAGCACGTCATCAGCGGGGTGAAGTCCAAGCCATCCGGCACCGCAGCCATAATCCGGTCGCGATATGCCGAGGCCAGCGCCGTGGTGGTCACCGGCGGGGTTAGGTTCGGCATAACAATCGCGCGCGCAAACTGGCGCGCGGTATAGCCGACCACGCCGCGCATGACCTCGCCATCGCGAAAATGCAGGTGCCAATCATCGGGGCGCTGGATCGTGATGCTGTCGGTCATGCAAAGTGCCTTAGGGCGGCACACAGCCTCTTTCCAGCCCGCACACTTCGCAATAGACGGCTCGCCATGACAGTAATCGGATTTCTGGCCTGCGAGACGACCCTGCCCGGCGCGGGTGAGCGGCGTGAAGACGCCTTCGAACACGATCTGATGATCGGCGCGCTTGAGCCGGCGCTGGCCGCGCAGGGCATGGCGTTGCGCGTGATCGATTGGGAGGCGGAGCTGTCCGCCTTTGACGGGGTGAACCTGGTGCTGCTCGGCAGCTCATGGAATTATCAGGACAAGCCCGATGCTTTTCTGGCCAAGCTCGATGCGCTGGCGGCGCGCGGCACTGTCGTGTGCAATCCGCCCGAAGTGGTGCGCTGGAACGCGACCAAGACTTATCTGCGCGACCTTGCCGAAGCCGGCGCGCGCACAATCCCGACGCTCTGGCGAGAAACGGTGACCAGCAAGGGCGCGCTTGAAGCGCTCGACACCTTCGAGACCGACCGGATCGTCGTCAAACGGCAAGTCGGTGCGGGTGCACTTGGTCAGGAACTGATCACGCGCGGATCACTGCCCGGTGATGATTGGAGCTTCGGCCACCCCGCCATGCTTCAACCCTTCCTCCCGGCGATTGCCGAGGAAGGCGAGCTGAGCTTTGTCTTTATCGACGGTGAGTTATCGCACGCGCTTCGCAAACACGCAGCGCCCGGCGAATATCGCATCCAGTCTATGTATGGCGGGAGCGAAAGCCTGCACGAGCCCACACCCGACGAAGCCGAGGCCGCATCGGCGATCATGACCGCTTTGCCCTTCGACACGCCGCTCTATGCGCGGATCGACATGCTGCGCGCCGAGGATGGCGGATTGCAGGTTATGGAAGCGGAGATGATCGAACCCTATCTCTATCCCGTTCAAGGGCCTCGGCTGGGCGAACGCCTCGCCCGCGCCATTTATAAGAGAGTGCAGCAATAATGGCCGCCACTGTGCTGAAAAACCGTACAATTGTGCGAATGACGCCGCTTGATGCGCAAGAGGATGTGCGCGGGTTTCTGCAAGGATTGGTCACCAATGATGTGTCGGGCGATCTGCCGGTCTACGCCGCGCTGCTAAGCGCTCAGGGAAAGGCGATGTTCGATTTTCTGGTGTGGGCGGATGAAGGCGCGCTGCTGCTCGATTGCGAAGCCGCGATTGCCGACGATCTGGTGAAGCGACTCTCGCTCTATCGCCTGCGCCGCAAGATCGAAATTGCGCGCGACGAGACGCTCGAAGCGCATTGGAGCGTTGACGGGCACGAGGGCTCAGTGGCGGACCCTCGCCTTGCCGCCCTTGGCCATCGGTCGCTTTCCACGCCCGACGGCGAAGCGGCTGACGACGCCTATCTCGCCCACCGCCTCTCGCTCGGCGTGCCCGAAGGCAGCGCAGAACTCGGCGACATCTTGTGGCTCGAAACCAATGCGATCGAGCTCAACGGAGTGAGCTTTGAAAAGGGCTGCTATGTCGGTCAGGAGAACACCGCGCGGATGAACTGGCGATCAAAGGTCAATCGCCGCCTTGTGGTGGTGCCGCTCGATCAATCGCAAGAGAAGCGTCAGAAGACCGCCTATCCCGAATTGGGCTTTGCGGTTGATCATCTTAAGGTGAGCGATCTGGATCCGGCCGCGCTGCCCGATTGGCAAGCCGCAGCTATAGCGGGTTAAGTGTTGTAGTGTTCGGCCAACGACGCCTCCAGATTGGCCGCTGCCCGTTCACGCGCAGTGTCGCGCGGCAGCCCGAGTGACTTCGCAAGCGCTGCGCCGATCAGCGCATCGCCTAGCGCAAGCAAGACTAGGCTTAGCGTGTCGCGGTGGACATGCATTTCGTCGCCATGGCTGTCCGCCTCACCCGGAGCGATTTTGTCGACCAGCTCGTGGATCGTGGTGATGATCGGAGCCAGAGCATCCTCATTACCGGTCAACAGCATCCAGCTGGTCAAGGCACCCGCCCCTTCGCGATCAAACGCATCAAACGCCAAATCAACCACTTCGCGCGCCGAGCCCAGCCCCGCGCGGCTCGCATGCACCGCATCGATAATCGTCTCGCAAACAGTCTTTGCGAGGTGCTCGGCAAGTGCCTTTTGCAGACCCGAAGCGGACCCGAAATGGTGCAGTAGATTTGCGTGGGTGCGCCCGATACGCCCGGCCACAGCCTTCAGCGTGACCGATTGCGGTCCGGTTTCAATCAACAGCCCGCGCGCGGCCTCCAGGGCAGCAGAGCGCGATTCTTCGGGGCTCAAGCGTTTGCGATCACTCATGATTACCCGATTAGGTAATTGTGCCGCGCTGCACAAGATGCACCGCGTCCATCGGTGATCAGGCCGCGCGTTGCTCCTGTGCCCTGACCGCGTCGATTTCGCGCATTAGCTCCACCGCAGGGACGCTTTCACCGCGCCCGCAGCTGTGGCGTTCCACGACGCGGCCTGTTGGCTCAAAGCCGAGCTTTTGCAGCACCCGACCCGATGCCGGATTGTCGGTGAAGTGCGACGCGACGACATTTGCGTAGCCGAGCGTGCGCGCGATTTGCAGCACTGCCTGGCCAGCTTCGGTGGCATAGCCCTGTCCCCAATGCTGGCGCGCAACCCAATATCCCAATTCGACCGAATTCGCGGGCACCGGCTCGCTTTCGTCCAGAGGGTCAATCCCGATGCACCCGACAACCTCGGCGTCCTCGGCCCGCGTCATCAGGAAGCGCGGGAAGTAGGGATCAATCGCAAGAGCGGTGAATGCACGCGCGTCTTCCTCGCCATAGGGCCAAGGCGCGCTGGCGAGATTGCGCACAACGCCTTCGTCGTCGATGCCTGCCAAGACGCCTTGCCAATCCTCTGGCCAGATGGGCCGCAGCAGCAATCTTTGACTGCGATGGAACACGAGAACTCCCTTTCTGTCGCGCAGGCTTCGCATAGGCGAGCTGCATGACAATTTCTTTTCCATGAAATAAAATATTCCACGGCATTTTCGAGGGAGAAACGAGAAGAGGGAGATGGCTCCCCCGGTATTTCGGGGTGGCCCTCTCCCTCTACGCTGCCGGTTGTGTCACCGGCTAGGACCGCCCCGTTGGACGATCCTTTTCTTGAACCGTCCGGTTATTCGGCTGCTTCCGCAATCATGTCTACCGAGACAAATTTGCGGCCGAGTTTGCCTTTGTGGAATCGCACCACGCCTTCGCCGAGTGCGAATAGGGTGTGGTCCTTGCCCATTCCGACATTGGTGCCAGGATAGAATTTGGTGCCACGCTGGCGCACGAGGATGTTGCCGCCGATCACTGCCTGGCCACCGAACTTCTTCACGCCAAGATACTTTGGGTTCGAATCACGACCGTTGCGCGATGACCCGCCTGCTTTCTTATGTGCCATGGTGCGTCGTCCTTACTTCGTGTCGTCGGCCTTAGGGGCCGCTTTGGTAGTTGCGGCCTTCTTGGCCGGAGCCTTTTTAGCCGGAGCTTTCTTCGCTGCGGGCTTCTTGGCGGTTGTTGCAGTTGCCTTCTTGGCCGCTGGCTTCTTTGCCGGAGCCTTTTTCGCCGCAGGCTTGGCTGCCGGCTTCTCGGCGGTGTCGGCCTTCGGAGCCGCTTCCTTCTTGGGCGCAGCCTTCTTCTTCGCCGCGCCAGTGCCGACATCGGTGATGCGCAGCAGCGTCATTTGCTGGCGATGGCCAGCCTTGCGACGGTAATTGTGACGGCGGCGCTTCTTGAAAACGACAACCTTTTCGCTCTTTGCTTGAGCGATGATTTCTGCCGAAACGGTCACTTTCGACGCGTCGGCGATGGTGTCGCCTTCGCCGGCCAAAAGGACATCGCCCAGCGTGATGGTCTCGCCGGCTTCGCCAGCAAGTTTCTCAACGGCAATCTTGTCTCCGGCGGCAACCCGATATTGCTTGCCGCCCGTGCGCACTACTGCGAACATGGCTTTTCACTCTCAATCTTGGCTGTGTCCGGACGCGGGTCGGCCCCGCTTGACCCGAACAGCAATGCAGCGCCGCACAGATGCAGCGTTGCGAAAGAAGCGTGCCGTTAAGGGAAAGGTCGTTTCAAGTCAACGAAGACTTGGCGACAAATTGGCGATTGTTTAGACGCTCGCGCCACTTTGCCATGCCGGTTGGCCATGTTAGATCATACAGCACCGATGAAGCGCATAATCCACGCCTATCCGATCCTTGTCGCCGCGCCCCTTGTGTTAGCGGGGTGCGCGGGCAGTGGTGATCGATATCCATCGCTGGCTGTGCGCGATGTGGAGCGCAATCCGGCGCAGGTCACTCCCGCTCCGCCGGTGGAACCCGTAACGCTCCCGATTCGCTCGCTAGCGCCCTCAACTCCGGTCGATGCTCTGGTTAAAGAGGTCACAGCCGCGCATGCAGCGTTTGAGGGTGGCACTGCTTCGGTAAAGGCACTTGTTGCAAATGCGCGCGGAGCTTCAAGCGCAAGCGACGCCTATGGCCGCGCGATTGTCGCACTTGCAGACCTCACCACGCATCGCAGCAAATCCGAGATTGCATTGGCCGATCTCGATCTAATGCTCGCTGAACGCGCTAGTCGTTTCGAGGACACGGCAGTGGTCCTTGCCGCGCACAAGCTCGTAACGGACATGGTCAACGAGCAGAACCAGACCTTGGATGCGCTTTGGGAGGATCTCAAGCGGTGAACCTTGCATGCGATTCCTGCCCTGTGCGCGATTCTGCGGCGTGCTCGGTCTTAACCCCCGAACAGCGCGATGCGCTTGCGGCGGCAGGGCGCACCCGTGTGCTAGAACGCGGGGAGATGTTGTTCGCTGCGGGGGACACAGATGCGGCCTGCGCCACTTTGGTGAGCGGCGCACTAAAGGTCTCGGCGGTCGACCGTGACGGCAACGAGCAAATCCTCTCGCTGGTCCATCCATCTGGCTTTATCGGCGAATTGTTCACCCCGTTTGCCAATCACGATGTGGTCGCGCTCACGAAAAGCCGGTTGTGCACCTTTGCGCGGGTCGATTTGGCGCGTGCTATCGAGACCTATCCGGCGCTCGCGCAGACATTGCTGCGGCGCAGTCAGGAAGACCTGCTCGCCACGCGCAGCCTGCTCGAACTGACCGCCCATGCGAGTGCGGAAACCCGGTTGGCCGCCTTGCTCCATGATTTCGCCGCCGCTGCCAGCGCGTCATCATGCCATGTCGCGAGCGAATTCGACCTGCCGCTCACGCGCGGAGAGATTGCCAATATGCTCGGCCTGACCATCGAAACAGTCAGCCGCAAGTTCAAGGAGCTCGAAGCATCGGGCGCGATCCTACGCAAAGGCAAGCGCGGGATCGAACTGGTCGACCCCGCGCTCCTGCATTCCTTATCTGGACGGGAGGAGGCCCTGAGATCCCCCTTGAGCTTAGACCCCTAGGTCACACCCCCCTGAAGTTACACCAGCGCGGCGATGATCGCGATTGTGCATCCCCAAATCACAATAAGGACAGGCAGGATTAGAACCTGAATGGTCGCATCGCGCGGGGCGAGGCGTCCGGTATTTGTCATAATCCCGGCATTTTCGAATGTCCCCATGCTCATCGGCTTGGTGTCGTTGCCACCGGGCATGTTGGAATTGAGCCGGGTCCAGATCGCCGGAACCCCGAAACCGGCGACGATGAACGCGACAAAGATTGCCATCGGGATGATCAGGCCGGGCGTGCTGAATGCCGCAGCCAGAATGCCGAGAAAACCGAGATACGCCGCAATGGTGTAGCCATAGAGGCGGGTGGGGAGCTCGAAATTGCGGTCGGTCTCGATCTGGTGCTGAACCCGGCCTTCATCGGCTTTTGCGACCGGTTTCGCCGCAACAGGCGCTTCAACAATCCGCGCATCACCGCGGGCGAGGATATCTTTGACGTGTTTGCTCATGGGTGTTCTCCTTCAATGTGAGGAGAATTAGAGGGCGCGCAGATGCCCCACCTTGATCCAGATCAAACTGGCGAAAACTTTATTGCCAGCGCGCCAGGTCGGCATGGTCTTGCGCGCGCGGCTCGATCCAGTGCCACTCGCC
>JBCCOF010000072.1:0-14960 GCA_039025455.1 Pseudomonadota bacterium
CGCCTCACGGTCCCCGCACAGCACCACCATCAGGTTCGACACCATCGCAGCGCGCCGCTAATCATCCAGTTCGACAATACCATCGCTGGACAGCTTGCCGAGCGCGTCCTCGACCATGCTGACCGCCCCGATCACGACCTTTTTGCGAGCCGCGATCACCGCATCGGCCTGTTGCCGGCGCAGCATCGCTCCGGCGATTTCAGGCGCGTAAGCAAGGTGGGTGAGGCCCGCTTCATCGACGAGGATTCCGGCGACTTTGAGTCGGTCATTAAGCTCTTCGATCAATTCGGAATTGACGACATCAGCGCTGCCGCGCAGCGTTACCTCATCCTCTTCCGACATATCATCATAAGGGTGGCGCGCGCCTACGGTGCGCAGGCCCGCTTCGATCTGGATGTTCACGAACTCTTTGTAGTCATCAACGTCGAACACCGCTTGCGCTGTGTCAGCCACCCGCCACACGACATTACAGGCGATCTCAATCGGGTTGCCGCGCAGATCGTTGATCTTGACCTTGTCGGAATGGATGTTGTGCGCGCGCACGCTCAGCTTTTTCTTGCCCATCCACGGCCAGATCCATTGCAGCCCCTCGGTGCGCACTGTCCCGCGATATTCGCCGAACAGAGTGATGACGACCGCCTGATTGGGTTGGACCATGAAGAACCCGATTGCGATCATCAGGAACGAGACGGCCGAAAGCACGAGCCCGGTCAGAGTGAGCGCAGGGCCCAACAGGTAAGGCAGCGGCGTCAGAAAGATCGCTGCTCCAAATGCTATGATCGCCAGCAAGGCAAGCAGCATGGTGTAGCCGTTATAAGCGGAGCCGGATCGCTCCTTTGTCACGGCCATGGTTTTTTCGGTGTCGGTCATAAATCCCTCCTGTCAATAAATTATGATATCATATTTATATCAACGAAGGGAATTTGTCCAGCTAGACCAGCCAATTAGACCGGGTAGTCGGAAATCGGCTTCATCACCGCATAGGTCTCTGCCCGTGGGTCGCGGCCCAGCTCGGGAAACTCAATGGCCGGCGGCTCCACATGCGTATCGGGCAGCCGGTCGAGCAGGTCGCGGATCAGCGTCAGCCGCCCGCGCTTCTGATCGTTAAAATCGACCAAAGTCCACGGCGCATTGGCCGTGTGGGTGGCGCGCAGCATCGCCTCGCGCGCCTCGGTATAAGCGTCATATTGCTCGCGCGCGGCCAGATCGATGGGTGACAGCTTCCAACGTTTCAGCGGGTCCTCCAGCCGCTCGGCCAGCCGCTCTTCCTGATTGGCCTGATCGGTGGTCAGCCAATATTTGAACAGCAAAATGCCATCACCGGTCAGCATCCGCTCGAATTCGGGGGTCTGCTTGAGGAAAGCCTCCACCTGAGCCTCACTCGCAAAGCCCATCACCTTTTCAACGCCCGCGCGGTTATACCAGCTGCGGTCGAACAGCACGATCTCGCCTGACGTGGGCAGGTGCTGGATATAGCGTTGGAAATACCACTGGGCTTGCTCGTCCTCGGTGGGTTTGCCCAGCGCAACGGTGCGGCACTGGCGCGGATTCAGCTTGTCGCGCACCGCCCGGATCGCGCCGCCTTTGCCCGCCGTGTCGCGCCCCTCGAACAGCACCACAATCCGCGCGCCCGTCGTCCGCGCCCAGCGGGCCATGCCGACCAGTTCCTCGGTCAGCGGTTCCAGCGCCTTGCGATAGTCCTTGCCCTTAAGCCCCAATGTGCACTCCTTGCTCCGTACTCGACACCATTTGGTGTTGTTTCGACATGGTGATAGTATCACAACCGACATTATGGCCACTCTCGCTGATCCCGAAACCGATTTTAGCAAGCTGCCCGAGCTGCCCGACGACGTGTTCACCGCGCCGCTGGCAAAGCCCGAGCATCTTGGCGAGGACTGGCTGGAACCGGCGCAGACCGATTATTCGAGCGAGGATCATCGCGTTTGGGACGATCTGTTCGCGCGCCAGATGGAGGTTCTGCCCGGACGCGCGGCGAGCGCCTTTATGGCGGGGTTGGAGAAGCTCGACCTGTCGCGCGGCGGCATCCCCGAGTTCGGCGCGCTGAGCGAGGAGCTGGGCAAGCTCACCGGATGGAGCGTCGTGCCGGTGCCGATGCTGATCCCCGATCATGTGTTCTTCTGGCATCTCGCCAATCGCCGCTTTCCGGCGGGCAATTTCATCCGCACGCGCGAGACGTTCGACTACATTCAGGAACCCGACGTGTTCCACGATGTGTTCGGCCATGTCCCGATGCTGACCGACCCGGTCTACGCCGATTACATGCAGGAATATGGCCGCGCCGGGTGGAAGGCGATGCGCTATAACCGCCTGAAAGCGCTGGGGTCGTTATACTGGTACACGGTGGAATTCGGCCTGATCGAGGAAGCGCCGGGCGATATTCGCGCCTATGGTGCGGGCATCCTGTCAGGGCCGACCGAAGCGGTGTTTTCGGTCGAAGCCAAAAGCCCCAATCGCATCATGCTCGCGGTCGATCGGGTGATGCGCACCGATTATGTGATCAGCGATCTACAACCGACCTATTTCGTGATCGAGAGCTTTGAAGACCTCTATCGCCAGACGGTCGAGCGGGACTTTGACCGGCTTTACAAGAACCTTGCGGCAGGCTTCACCTACGCGAATTCGGCGATCATCGATGTCGATTATGTGGTGAACCGCGGGACGCAGGAATACCACTTGCGCGGGGGCAGGGGCTCAGGCGCCGATCCAGTTTGATTCAGGCAGCGCTGCGGCGCGCAACCACGTGATACAGCGCCAACGACACCACTGAAGCGGCGACTGCCGCGCCCAGCGCTATCGGCGAAAGGCCGCCCAACACCGCATAATTGTTCAGGATGAGCCCTGCGACCAACGAAGCAAACAGTCCAATTGCAATCTGGCTCACAATCGCGCGCGGCTCCTCGGTTCGGCCCAGAATCGAGGCCAACCAACCGAGCAATGCTCCGATCACGATGAGTACCAGTAACGCCATTTCTTTGTCGCTGCTCCTTCAAATGCATAATACGCAAGCGAGCCGGTTGGTTCCGGTGAGCGTTAAGGATTCCTTGGCTGTCAGAAGAAATAGAGCAGCGCGCAGCCCATCGCGACGCGATAGAGCACGAAGATCATCATCGAAGCGCGCTTGAGGAAGTTCATCAGGAACGCCATGGTCAGGAACGCGGCGACGAAAGTCATCACGCCGGTGATAATCGCTTCCTGCAGCAATTGCCCGTCCGCCTCCAGCAAGTCGGGGATGATCAGCACGCCCGCGCCCGCGACGGCGGGGATCGAGAGCAGGAAGGAAAACCGCGCCGCCTCAAACCGGCCATAGCCCAGAGCGCGCGCCGCCGTCATCGTCACGCCCGAACGGCTCGTCCCCGGCACCAGAGCAAGCGCCTGCGCCAAGCCGACGATCAGACCATCGCGCCACGTCATCTGCTCGAAGGTCTTTTCCGAACTGCCAAAGGTGTCCGCGAGGCCGAGCAGGATGCCGTAGAAAATGAGGTTGAAGGCGATGAGATCGGTGAACCGGATCGAGGACAGCAGGTCGTCGTCGATAATGGTGACCCCGAACACGCTCTCGACCACGCCGTTGAACAGCCCCATCTTAATCGACAGGCCAAGAATAACCGCTGGTATTGTGCCGAGAATGATCCACCAGAACAGCTTGCGCTGCTCGGGCGCTTCGCCGATGCCGATGGTGGCGAAGCCGCCGCGCGCCAAACCGACCACATCCTTGAAGAAATAGACGATAATCGCGAGCAAAGACCCGACATGCACCGCGATGTCGATCATCGGCCCCTGATCCTCAGCCCCGGTGAAGACCGGCACCAGAATAAGGTGACCCGAAGACGATATGGGCAGGAATTCGGTGATCCCCTGCACGACGGCGATGATGAGCATCTGGATGAATGTCATAGCCCGCGTCCCTTCGCACGGGGTGGATTCAAGTCAATAGGGTTGGGGTAAAGAGCCTCGCGCGTGGGGAGGGGTCCACGTGTGTTTTTTTTGCGGACCGGCATCCGCCGGCGCGATTTCCTCGCTCACACGGCCTGAAGGCCGGGTGGCGCAGAGCGCCGTCGTTGACTCCGCTGCGGGCGCGCGGTCGCGCTTGCGGCTGCTGCGCAGCCGTGTGGCTCTCCGCCCATTTGGTTGGACCCAGTTCTTGGTCACGGCAGTCATAGGGCGACCGCCCGCCCGCAGGTGCCCGTAGGAGCGAAGCGACGAAGGAATAGCACCGAGGACGCGCTCGCGGATGCGAGTGCGGAAGAAAACTACGCCGCTTGGTCAGCCGCAAATTGCAGCCGCGCCAGCCGCGAATACAGGCCGCCTTGCGCGCTCAGCTCATCATGCGTGCCCTGCTCGACAATCTCGCCCTTGTCGAGCACAACGATCCGGTCTGCCTTGCGTACGGTCGCCAGCCTGTGCGCGATCACGAGTGTCGTGCGGTCCTGCATCAAGCCGTCGAGCGCCTGTTGCACCAATTGCTCGCTTTCCGCATCCAGCGCGCTGGTCGCCTCGTCGAGCAACAGGATCGGCGCATCTCGCAACAGCGCACGCGCAATCGCAACGCGCTGTTGCTGCCCGCCCGAAAGCTGCGTCCCGCCTTCGCCCAGATAGGTGTCGAGCCCCTCGGGCAAGGCGCGCAGGAAACTCTCGGCGTTGGCAGCACCCGCCGCTTCCCAGATCGCCTCATCCGAGGCGTCCCACTGGCCATAGCGCAGATTGTCGCGGGCATTGGCGCTGAACAGCACGCCGTCTTGCGGGACGAGCGCAAGGCGCTGGCGGATGTCAGCGGGGTCCGCGCTCGCCAAAGCAACCCCGTCGATGCGAATGGTGCCGACCTGCGGGTCATAGAACCGCTCGACCAGCTGGAAAATCGTCGATTTGCCCGCCCCCGATGGCCCGACAATGGCAACGGTCTCACCCGGCTCGATCTCAAGGCTGAAATCCTTGAGCGCAGGCGTTTCGGGCCGCGCGGGATAGCGAAAGGTGACATTGCGGAAGGAGAGGCTGCCGCGGGCAGGCTCGGGCAATTGCACCGGTCGCTCGGGTGCTGCGATGGCGGGCTCGGCTTCGAGCAATTCGGACAGACGGCTCGCCGCCCCCGCCCCGCGCAGCAATTCGCCATAAACTTCCGTCAAAGCGCCAAACGCGCCCGCCACAATCCCCGCCGCGATAATGAAGGAGATGATCGTCCCGCCGCTGATCTCGCCCGCTGCGACGCCCTCTGCGCCGCGCCACAACAGTAGGACAATCGAGCCGAAGATCGACAGAATGATAAGCGCCGTCATCGCCGCGCGCAGGATGATCCGGCGGCGCGCCGTGTCAAAGGTCCGCTCCACCGCATCGCCAAACCGGTCCGCCTCGCGCTGCTCCTGACCAAAGCTCTGCACTACTTTCATCGCGCTGAGCACTTCGGTGACCATCGCGCCAACATCGGCCACGCGGTCCTGATTGTCGCGCGAAATGGTGCGGATGCGGCGCGAGAAGAACACGATGGGGATGATTATGCCGGGTATCCCGACAAGCAGCCAGATCGTGAGTTGGGGCAGGAGCCAGAACAGGTAGATCGTGCCGCCAATGCCAAGGAAGATATTGCGCAGGGCGACCGAGACAGTGGTGCTCGTCACCGTTTCGATGATCGTTGTATCCGCCGTCATGCGGCTGGAGATTTCTTTGGGACTGTTCTCTTCGTAAAAGCTGGGCGATTGGCGCATCAGGTTGCGCTGCACTTTGCGCCGGATATCAGCGACTACGCGCTCCCCGATCCAGCTGACAAAATAAAACCGAGCCGCTGTGCCGAACGCGATGACCACCACAATCAGGCCGAGATAGCGGAACCAGCGCGCGATATCGCCGCCGCCATCCGCGCCGCTTGCGCCAAACCCGCGATCCACGATCAGTTGGACCGCCGCCGGAATCGCCAGAGTGCCAATCGCGGTCACGGTCAGCGCCATCAGCGCAAACAGCACCTCGCGCGGATATTTACCCGCCTCGCGATACACCATCTTGAGCGGCGCAAGTGTGCGGCGCTTCTTTTCCGGAGCCTGTTCCGGTGACGCTTCCACAGCGTCCAGTTCTTCGTTGGCTCCGTTCATGGTGCGCGTGATCTAGGGATGCCGCCGCGCATTTTCACGTGCAAAAAGCACATAGTCCCAAGGAAAGACCGCACAAAGACCACGCAAAGACCGGGCGGTTTCATAAATTGTGCATTGCACAATGGGCCTCAAGGGTCCATTTGGAGCGTACGGGGATCGTCACTCGGGTTGATGGGAGAGCATCGAACCCGACGGGAAAAGGGGGCCAAAAGTGCTCTACCAAGCCTATGAGATTCAGCGCAGCTGGCTGAACAGCGTCAGCTCGATGGCATCGCTGAGCTCGGGAATGCTGTCCAACCCGGCCAATCCGATGAGCTATTTCGGGTTTGGGCCAATGGCGGCCAACGCGCTCGACGTGATTGCTCATGCGACCGCGCAATATGGCAAGCCGGCTTTTGGCATCACCGAAATCGACGTGGATGGCACGATCTATCCGGTGATCGAGGCGACGGTTGTGAACCGCCCGTTTGGCGATCTGAAGCGCTTTCGGCTCGACGGGGTAGATGATAACCGTCCCAAATTGCTGATCGCGGCACCGATGAGCGGACATTTCGCCACCCTGCTGCGCGGCACGGTCGAGCGGATGCTCCAGAAATACGAGGTCTACATCACCGATTGGGCCGATGCGAAGACAGTGCCGGTGCATGAAGGCCGCTTCGATCTCGATGATTATATCGACTATCTGATCGAATTTCTCGAATATATCGAGCAGGTTAACCCCGGTCAGCGCCCGCATATGATGGCCGTGTGCCAGCCTTCGGTTCCGGCCTTCGCCGCGACCGCCTTGCTCAACCTGCACAAATCGCCCGCGACCCCGAAAACGCTCACCATGATGGGCGGGCCTATCGACACGCGCGAAAGCCCGACCACGGTCAACAATCACGCGATGGATCGCCCGATCGAATGGTTCCGCCAATCGGTCATCGCCAGCGTCCCGCTGCATTATCGAGGCGCAGGGCGGCGGGTCTATCCCGGCTTTATGCAGCTTTCGGCCTTTATGAGCATGAACCTGCAAAGCCACATGATGAGTCATTACGAGATGTTCAAACACCTCACCACGGGCGATGAACAAAGCGCGCAGGCGACCAAGGACTTCTACGACGAATACCGCGCCGTGTGCGACATGACGGCGGAGTTTTATCTGCAAACGGTCGAGGAAGTGTTCCAGAAACACTCGATCCCCAACGGCACGTTCGAACACAAGGGCGAGGTCGTCGACCTGACCCAGATCACCGACACCGCTTTGCTCGCCATCGAAGGCGAGCGCGACGATATTTCGGGACTGGGCCAGACCAAAGCCGCGCTGAAACTCGCAACCGGCCTGTCAGAGGACAAGAAGCGCTATTGCATGGCCGAAGGCGCCGGGCACTACGGCATCTTCAACGGCAGCCGCTGGCGCACCAAGGTCGCCCCGGTGGTCGAGGAATTTGTGGCGGCGCACAGCTAACTGTCATTGCGAGCGGCAAAGCCGCGCGGCAATCCAGTTGCGGCGTGGCTAGCAAGCTCCGAATTCGGCTGCTTCGCTGAGCTTATTCTGAGCAACTGCTTCAAGTAGGCGGCCGAGGGACGCAGAGAGCCGCTGCTCGACTAATGGCATTGAAGCGCAGACGGCTACGTACTTAATGGCGATCACGGACCTTCTTTATAATCCGCCCATCGTATATTCGCGTAGGTTATTGAATAGACAACGCTCTGATCCATTACTGTTTATGTCGATAGCTGATGCCGTAAGTCGTTCGAGGTAAACAGCTGAACGCCGGTAGCAAATCCGAAAAGGCACCACTCTTGGATCATCGATAGATCCTTCGAATTTATTGAATCCGGCGTAGGGCATGAATCCTATATGGCGAATGTCCGTGACTATCCCTCTATCTACTTCTTGTCGGAAGTACTGCCCAGTAATGAAAAGGCCATCCGGCAACTGGCTGACACGTTGGTATTTGATGCATGTCCCATAATATTCTAAACTCCCCACTCTTTGGACTACAGGCAGAGCCGGAATACGGTTCTCTGAATAAACCTGTGCGGAAATATAAAAGACCTCATCCCGAGACGACATCACTTCAGATAATTTGGATGGCATAGGTGCTCTCTTGCACAGATCCAGTTCAGCAGCGCGGATACTGTAGATTGCAAATGTGCCTGTCGTGCAGTCCAGAGCGTTCTTTCTCTCGTTGTATTCCGCTGAATCACGACATTCAGGTTCAGCGAAAATCCCATAATCAGTGCCGCCAGACAGAGTTACAAAGCGATATCGTGTGCTTGACTGAGCATTCGAGTTTTGAATTTCGCCTACGAACTTACGTTGCGGCAAAGCGCCTTCGTAATCCGGCGGCGGCTGTGAAATGGCGGTGGCGATCAAAATTGGGCCGGCTACTGATGCAATGATGGCTGGCAAAACCATCACAATGCAAACCGAGGTAAAAGCGCAACCGCGCAAGCGCTTCCTGAAAATCAACGGTAACGCCATTACCAAGATGAACGAGATGAAGCTGACCCAGTCTGGGCCCAAGAGATTTATTTGATGGAGCAGCGCGTTCAGCATTTACCTACCAGATAGCACCTTTCAGTTCTGCCCCTCACTCATCAATAAAGTAAGCCGAAATCGCCTGTTGCACCGGAATTGGCTGCCCCTCCTGCTTGTCGGACAAGAAGGCCAAGAGCGATTTTACCTGCTCGGCCTTCTCCCAGCCATGGGGGTTGCTTGCAAGCGGTAGCAGCGCGGCGCGTGCCTCCCCGATCCGCCCGTCATTCATATGCATCATGCCGGTGATCAGCCAAATCTCCTGGTCAAACGGGGCAAGCCCGGCTGCTCTGACCAGCGCGGATTTGGCCTCGGCACTGGGCACCACATTGCGTTCGGCATAGGAGCGGTAGGTGTAGAGGAGCGGCACGATATGGTCGGCCTCAAGCGCCCCGAGCGCGCGCAAAGGCTCCATCGCCCGTTCGTATCCGCGCGCCTTTTTCCCCGGATCAGCGATTTGCCGCGCTTTGCGGAACAGGGACAGGCCTTTGTAGACATAGGCATCAGTCAAAGCGGGGTCGATTTTCAGCGCCCGCTCGGCAGCGGCAATCGCCGCGCCATCCTTGCCCGCGACATATTCTGCGTTCGCCAGCGACGTGAGCACCGCCGCGTTTTCGGGATGCTGCTTGGCAATTTCGCGCATCTGCTTTGCGAGTTTCGCCGCATCGTCCTGCCCAACGCCGCGATCAAGCTGAATGCGCGCATCCATGGCCGCCGCTTCGCCCGCATCAAGCGCTCTGACCGCCACTGGGCCCGCTTTAATCAGCTCGGCTGCCGCCCTATAGACAGGGCGGTCCCGGTCGCGGTAATGCAAGTTAATCTTGCGCTGGAGCGGCCCGACCCCGCCAAAGGCGCTGCGCGCTGCCTCGAGCGACGGCGTGCCTTTGAGCACCTCGATCCAGTATTCGCGCAATTGTCCGCTGCGCTCTTCGACCGTAGAGAGATAGTGGTAGAGCAGCCAGGAATTGGCATAGAACGAGTTCTTGTCCGCCGAGTTGCGAACGCTCAACCGCGTCCAATCGAGGTCCAGCAATTCCGAAACCGGCATTTGCTGCTTCTCGTCCCAGAACAGCATAAAATCGCGGTGCTGCGGGGAGAGCCCGGTGACAATCGAGCCGTCTTCCATAAACGCGATGGATGAGAAAAACTCGGCCGCGCCCTCGTTCATCCAGAGCGGCATGGCGAACCGGTCGGTCGAAGCAAAGAAGTGATGAACATATTCGTGGAGCAGGATGGTGGTCGATAGGTCTGGGCGACCTTTCTTGATGCTGCGCACGTCTTGAACGAAAGCGGCGCTTCCCTGCCAACGCGGCAGGTAAAAACCCGCAACCCCGCTGGTCCCGGCCAGTTTGCGAACCGCGCCTTCCGACCCGACCGCATAGACCGTCACCCTGTTGGACGGGCTGGGCTTTTCCACGGTGCGTCCGGTTGAATATTCCATCAAGCGATGGAACCGCTCCAAGTTCTCGGCATAGGCGCGAATGTCCTCCTCGCCGGCATCAGCGTAGATTACGAAGTGATCGCTCGATGCTTCGTGCCACTCAGCCAGCGCTGCTGCTGGCATCGCGACACTACACAGCACTGCGACCAGAGCAGAAAGAATGGAAAAACGGCTAGACACTTTTGATACCCTGCGACCTTGTTGACGCCAACATGCCTCAAAATCATGGAATCGCAAAAGAAATCCAACCGCAATCAAGCGCACTGGAGCTGGTTCCACCAACACTTTGTGGGGCCACTGCTAAATTGTCGCATCTTAACAAGGTCAAAGCTGCGCGACCCTCTAGGAATGGATGAATAGCGACAGAATGGGCCGTTGCTCTGAGCCATGTGGCGAGGATCGGCTTAATCCAACCGCGTCATTGCCAAAGGGGAGTTAAACAATGGCCAAAGCAATCAATCGCCGCACCTTCGCCATCGGGACCGCAGTCCTCGCGAGCGGGCTTATGTCGGCTCCCGTGGTGTTCGCACAGGAGCGCAAGGGCGCCATCTCGATCAGGTTCGACGGGGCAGAGCGATTAAAAGGCCTTTCAGGCGAAAAGCTGCGCGAGCAACTGGCCAAAAGCCTGACCGTTACCGTCAAAGGAGAGGTCGAATCTGTCGAAATGCAGCTGATCGCGGTGCGGGTCGGTGAAGGCGGGAAAGTCGATGTGATCGAGAGTCGCGCGCTGAGAAGGAAGCCGGGCCGCTTCAAATGGACCGAAGGGGACTTCCCCGGGGAGTATTTCCCCGGAGAAATGTTCTTCCCGGGAGACATGTTCTTCCCCGGCGATATGTTCTTCCCTGGCGATATGTTCTTCCCGAAAAAAGGCGTGTCCAAGATGGCTTTGGAAGTGGCGCAAAAGGCGCTGGGCGAGGGAATCGGCTGGTTCTTCGTCGTCGTGGCCGCTGACCAAGGCTTCAGCTCTTCGGGAGCAGTGCTCAAATAAGTGGACGCGTTGATTACAGGGGCCGGATTTGCCGGTTGTTTGGCCGCATTGATGCTGCGGCGGAGTGGCGCTGGTTGTGTGATCGTTGAGCGCGATGGCCCGGATGCATACGGTCTTGCCGCAAGCCACGCTCATCGCTTTCGCGAGGAAGATTTGGAGGCGTGCGCCGATCTGATCGGCGTTCCTGCAAGCAAGGTTGCTCTGTGCGGTCGGGCTGATCTTTTGCGATTGATGCGGCAAGAGTTGGATGCGCAGAATATTATCGTGTGGTTGGATCGGATTGAAGCCTTGGTTGGTGAACCCGGGCAACGGATTGCTCGCAGCAAATGCGGTGCGCAATGGCGCTTTGGGAGAGCGGTAGATGCCAGCGGCTCGAGCTTTGCGTTCGCCGAAAAGGCCGAGGCCGGGCAGGGGCGCGAACTCGACATCTCCCATCTGCCCGACAGCTGGACCTACCACAGCTGGCCTGTTGCCATCGAAGCGCAGCATGGGCGAAGCGTCAGCGAAAACAACGCGCTGGCATTTATGACGCCCGATTGCGGCGCGATGATCGCGACGCTGGCGACACAAACAGGCAGGAACTCGCGGCACAGCTACCCCGAAAAAAAGGCAGAAGCGATGCTTCGGCTGGAACCGGGCACGCTGGAAGAGCCGGCGGGCAGCTATCGCGGCTCCGCGCTGACCCGAACGCATAGCGCGTCGGACGTCCTGTGCATCGGCGACAGCCTTATCCGAACGCCGCCGCGCTTCGGCGATGGCCTGCGCCATGCGATCGAGTCCGCACGCCTAGCCACCGCATCGCCAGATACTGCGAGCGCTGCCGGGGCGCTCGATGATTACGCCGATCAAGTATGGTCAGGTGTCAGCGTAGCGATGGCGTTGGAGGCCCAAGAGGGGCTATCGCAGTGATGCGGTCTGAGGGATGCGACCTCATCGAAAAAACACCCGCTTGATCACCTTTTGCGCCATCCAGAGCAGCGCGATGACGAGGACGAGCAGGAATACCGCCACACCGGCGGCCACCATCGGATATTCATACGCCACATAGAGCAACCCGACCGTCGCGACATCCTCGCTTGAAGAGACCAGCGCGTTGCTGACCGGTTCGGGCGAGGTGTTGACCACGGCGCGTGCGCTTGCCTTGCCGCCATGCGCTAAAAAGCTCGCTCCTCCGCCCAGCAGAAACGCCACCACCTGCGTCGCGGGGTCGGACGGATCGACAATTGCCAGCGCCAGCAAGGCTCCGCCAACCGGGCGCACCAGAGTGTGAACCGTGTCCCAGATGCTGTCGAGCCACATCACCTTGTCGGCGAAAAACTCAGCCAATGCGCCCAAAGCAGCAATCCCCATCACCCACGGGTTTTCGAGCACAGCGAGGCTAGACAGATGCTCGGGCACGGGAATCGCATCCAGCCGCATCGCGAGGCCCGTCGCAAATACGCACAAGTACAGCCGCCAGCCCGATAACAGGCTGACACTGCCCGCGATGCCGATGATTTCCATTATGCCCATTAGTCGATCTTTTTGAACGCCGCGATGATCTTACCGATATAGTAAATATCCTCGAGCGTCATGGCGCGGCCCCTTCAGAGGTCTGCGCCGGCAACACCTCCTGCGCGCGCCGGGTGGTCAATTGGTCGGCATATTCACGCTCAACGAAATCTACAAACACCTGCGTAAAGGTTTCCCTGCGCGCTTCGAAATAGTCAAAGGAGACGCGGTAGCGAAAAGATGCCGACATCATTCCTTTCATTGAAGCCCATGTCCGATCATCGACCTTACCCTCGTAGCGATAGATATAGGCCTGTTCGAACACGCGAAGCATTGATGCGATCGCTATGCCGAGCCGAAAAAAGTCGGTTTCTTCGAGATTCTTCCAGCCCACCTCTTCACATTTGAACATGGCTTCCGCGATTTCTCGATCTTGAGAAAGGCTCACCATCGTGCGGCGATATTCGGCCATAATTTCTGCCATGCTGGCGAGACGCGCTTCGCGTGCCTGCGCCCGCATTTGCAAACCCACGAAAACAAGCGAGAGGATTATACCGAGCGCCGCAACAATCTGGCTGATGAAGTAAAAGTCTTCGAGGGTCATTGCGTGGTCTCCGGGCTTTCCGGCTTGCTATCGTCCTTGTCCTCTAGCCAAGGCGCGAAGTTCTTCGGTATTGTCAGGTCGAAAAGATTGGCTTCGACATATTCGACAAATTCGGGATGGAAGTTGTTTTTGCGCCCTTCCCAGAAACGCTTCCCGCCGGGGGTTTTGAAATAAGAAGCGTTGGAATTCTGCCACGCGCGCCAAAGCTCATCCGACAAATCGCCTGCGCGCCATTTGAAATAGGCGCTCTGCTGATAGGACATGCCCGCCATCAAGGCAGAAAGCAGCACTAAATTCTCACCATCAGTCAGGCTGTCCGGGTCTTTCAGGCCCTTTGGCCCAACCTCCGCAACGTCAAGATTGGAGGCGAACGTAAGGTACATATTGGCAAAGTTATCATGCACCGCCTGCGTCGCATCGGCCCGCCGCGCCGTCTCAGCTTTGCGCGCCTGCTCGTTGGCTTGGCGAACCTGCAAGCCAACAAAGATAAGCGACAGCATAATACCAAGCGCCGCGACAATCTGACTGATGAAGTAGAAATCTTCGAGGGTCATTCCTCGCCTCCCGTGTCCGCCTCTTCGGCGGTGCCAACGGGTGCGTAGTCGGTCAGGCGCCGGCCTTCAGCGTCTATCTGCGCTTCGAGCCGATCCAGCTCAGCTATGAAGTCGGGCGCGTGTTGGTTCGCAGCTATCAGATTGTCGTAATAGCGTTTCACGAGCGGCAAATCGCGGAATTCGGCAGCCCATTTTCCGTGCACCTCCCAATCCTCTCGGGCCAAACTCCCCTCGCGATAGAGGCTAAACTGCGCCCACTGAGCCTGCACAATGCCTAGGATATACAAATCTGCGCGAGCTCTTTCTTCCTCGCTGAAGTCTTCCACCCTGTTGGTCGGATCATGCAATTTCCGGACCAAGAGCGCGTGGTTCCCATCTTGCGAGGCGTCGACATTGATCTGAGCGTACCAGCGATTGATCTCGTAAGCCGAAGCCCCGCGAATGGCCTGCGTATTTGATCGGATTTGGATGCCGACAAATATCAGCGAGATCACGATAGCAAGCGCCCCAATGATCTCTGCCCACAAGGCCGAGGATTGAAGGCGTGGGGATAGACCCTTGGAGGCCGGTGCTTGCGGCGCGGGATCGGTGGTGTCATTCATAATCTTGCCCCAAATTGCGCCCCTAAACAAAGGGGAAGCGCCGGCGAAAGGCAAGACCAGTTGAGTGTGAGCCAAAGAAAAGGGCGGCGCAGGATCGCTCCCACGCCGCCCTAATCTTTGTCACGGTAGTCAAAGGCCGCCTCCCCAAAACAGATGGCACGGAGGCGCGGGCGCTAGCCCGCTGGCCGCGAGCGCAAGAGATTCATCAATACACTTCAAACAGGCCCGCTGCGCCCATGCCGCCGCCGACGCACATGGTGACGACGACATATTTCGCGCCGCGGCGCTTGCCTTCGATCAGCGCGTGGCCGGTGCAACGCGCGCCGGTCATGCCGTATGGGTGGCCGATTGAGATCGAGCCGCCATTGACGTTGAGAATGTCGTTATCGATGCCCAGCTTGTCGCGGCAATAAAGCACCTGCACGGCGAAGGCTTCGTTCAGCTCCCACAGGCCGATATCGTCCATGGTGAGGCCGGTCTGCTTGAGCAGCTTCGGGATCGCGAAGACGGGGCCGATGCCCATTTCATCAGGCTCGGTGCCCGCAACCGCCATGCCGACATAGCGGCCCAGCGGCTCCAGACCCTTTTGCTCGGCGAGCTTGGCTTCCATCAGCACGCTGGCCGAAGAACCGTCGGAGAGCTGCGAGGCGTTGCCTGC
>JBCCOF010000073.1:0-14244 GCA_039025455.1 Pseudomonadota bacterium
GTCAATATGCAGGGTTCTCGACCGCAGAGGAATCCAACGCTTTTTACCGCCGCAATCTGGCGGCGGGGCAAAAGGGGCTGTCGGTCGCCTTCGACCTCGCCACCCATCGTGGCTATGATTCCGATCATCCGCGCGTGCTCGGCGATGTCGGCAAGGCGGGCGTGGCGATTGATACTGTCGCGGACATGGAGATTCTGTTCGACCAGATCCCGCTTGATACGATGTCGGTCAGCATGACAATGAACGGGGCGGTGATCCCGGTGATGGCGTTCTATATCGTGGCGGGGGAGCGGCAGGGCGTCAGCGCGGACAAGCTCTCGGGCACGATCCAGAACGACATTCTCAAAGAGTTCATGGTCCGCAACACGTATATCTACCCACCCGAACCCAGCATGCGGATCATCGCAGATATCATCGCATATACGTCCGCTAACATGCCGAAATTCAATTCGATTTCGATCAGCGGCTATCACATGCATGAGGCTGGCGCGACTGCCGTGCAGGAGCTCGCTTTCACTATTGCTGACGGCAAGGAATATGCGAAGCGCGCGATGGCGACGGGGCTGGATATTGACGCGTTTGCCGGGCGGCTGTCGTTCTTCTTCGGCATTGGCATGAACTTCTTTATGGAGATCGCAAAGCTGCGCGCTGCACGTACGCTATGGTATGAGGTGATGGATGGGCTGGGGGCCCAATCGGAACGCTCCAAGATGTTGCGCACCCATTGCCAGACTTCGGGCGTCTCGTTGCAAGAGCAGGACCCCTACAACAACGTGATGCGCACGACGATTGAGGCGATGGCGGCGACGCTTGGCGGGACCCAGTCGCTGCACACCAATGCGCTCGATGAAGCCATTGCGCTTCCCACCGACTTCTCCGCTCGCATCGCACGCAACACGCAGCTGGTGCTTCAGGAAGAGACCGGCATTACCAATGTCGTCGATCCACTGGGCGGCTCACACTACATTGAGGCGCTGACTGCGAAACTGGTTGAGGACGCTCGCTCGCTGATGGCAACGGTCGACGAGGCGGGCGGAATGACCGCCTATGTCGCCACCGGCGCGCCCAAGGCGGAGATCGAACGCGCGGCGGCGGAAAAGCAAACGATGATCGATCAGGGCAAGACCGTGATCGTGGGCGTCAACAAATATCAGCCCGAGGACGAAGAGCTGATCGACACGCTCGAAGTCGACAACGCCGCGGTGCGAAAGGGCCAAATTGCCCGGCTGGCAGAGGTGCGCGCAGGCCGCGACGAGGCTGCCTGTCGCGCGGCTTTGGCTGCGCTCACCGAAGGCTGCAAAGCGGGCGGAAACGTGCTTGAACTGGCGGTCAATGCAGCGCGCGAAGACGCGACCTTGGGCGAGATTTCCAGCGCCATGGAAGAGGTCTTTGGCCGCCATGACGCCACGCCCAAGCCGGTCAGCGGAGTCTATGCCAGCGCCTATGAGTTCGACCAACGCTGGGCGCAGGTCACCGACGGTGTCGAAGCTGTGGGCCGCCGCTTGGGCCGCAAGCCGAAGATGATGGTCGCCAAAATGGGGCAGGACGGCCATGATCGCGGCGCGAATGTGATCGCGAGCGCGTTTAGCGATATGGGCTTTGAGGTGGTCTCCGGCCCGCTGTTCCAGACTCCGCAAGAGGCCTGCGCCATGGCGCTGGAGAACGATGTCGATGTCGTCGGCTGCTCCTCTCTCGCGGCGGGACACAAGACGTTGATCCCAGAAATTATCCGCCTGCTGCGCGAAGCCGGTCGCCCGGACATCAAAGTCACCGCTGGCGGAGTGATCCCGCCGCAGGATTATGACTTCCTGCGTGAAGCGGGTGTTGCGGGCATTTACGGCCCCGGCTCCAACGTGGTGGAATGCGCGGCGGATATCTTGACGATGCTCGGGCACAATATGCCGCCGCTAGGCGATGGGCTTGAGGAAGCGGCGGAGTGACACCCGTTCTTGCTGAGCTTGTCGAAGCACTGTCCTTCTTTCTAGAACGACGACCCCAAAGTGAAAGCAGCCCTTCGACAAGCTCAGGGCGAACGGGAATATAGGATTTGACTACTCAAAACATCCGCTGGACCTGCACACCTGCATGAACCTCTCCTCCGACACCTTCGCCGCGCTTGCCTTGCTGATGTTTCTCACCGGCGTCGGCATCCCGGTCATGGCGGCGTTCAACGGCGGGCTTGGCGTGCAGCTTGGCAGTCCGGTGGCGGCATCGCTTATCCTGTTTGGAGTTGGCGGTGTGCTGGCGGGCGCGATCATGCTCGCGTTTGGCGGCGTGCCAGCGCCAGACGCTTTCACATTCGACCGGCCCTATCTTTATCTCGGCGGCCTTTTGGTCCTGTTCTACATCCTCTCGATCACATTCGCGGGACCCAGAATGGGTATCGGCAACGCGGTGTTCTTTGTTTTGCTCGGTCAGATTGTTGCAGCGGCGGTGATTGATCACTTCGGGCTTTGGGGCGCGATCCAGAGCGAGATTACCCCGCGTCGGATCGCGGGCATCGCGCTGATGGCGGCGGGCGTTTATCTGGCGCGCAGAACGGTATGAGTTCAATAACCGTCATCTTGGGCGTGTCCGGTTTTGTGCTGTTTACAATCGGCCTGTTGATCGGATTCTTCATTCCCAAATTCCGCAATCCGCGCATGGGGCTTTCTGCGCATTTGACCGCCTGTCAGACCGGACCGGCATTGACCATGTTCGCGCTGTTCTGGACCTACCTTTCGGTGCCAGACGCTGTTGCCACGTGGCTTATCTGGCTGTTTATTGGCTCTTCATATCTGCTGGTTTTGGGGATCACGCTTGCGGCGATTTATGGGGCGAGCGAGGCTCTTCCCATCGCCGGAGGATCATTCAGCGCAAGCAAACTGCGTGAGCGGTTGGTCTCGTTTCTCGTGAAGGGCAGCAGCGTTGTGATGGGGTTGGTCTGCGTCGTGATCGCGTATTTCGCGCTTACAAACATTGGGATGCATCTCTAGTGCCAATGGTTGAGCGCCGCTAAACATCGAGGAAATGTATGAGCCTTGCATTGGTTACATCGCTCGCGATCAGCGCCGCGCCGATCATACCCAGAGAGGTGTGCACCGCGCCCCAATCGGAAAAAGACGAAGACTCCTGCTTCATCTTGCGCATGCTGGGAATTGACGAAATGCGCACCGCCGAAACCATTGCTGTCGCCAAGCAAGACGAGATTCCGATCATCAGAAAGCGGGTTCGCGAATGCGGATTGGTCCATCGGGTGGATCCGGTTGGCTATCGAGTGGCGGTGATTGACATATTCAACGCCGAGGAAGAGCAACGAGACTGTCTTGTGTCTTGGATCGAAGCAACAGACCCGCAATACTTGTTTTCAGATGAAAGACTCGATGCCGCGCTCAGAGAAGCGCATGCTGATCACGAAGGAACAGATCAATGACCGAACTCCACCCCGAAACGCTTTCTGTCCACGCCGGGTGCGAGCCTGATCCGGCGACCAATGCGCGGATCACGCCAATCTATCAGACCAGCTCGTATGTCTTTGACAGCGCCGAGCACGCCGCGAACCTGTTCAGCCTTTCCGAGTTCGGGAACATCTATTCGCGGATTATGAACCCGACCAACGATGCGCTGGAAAAGAAGGTCGCGGCGCTTGAGGGCGGTGTCGGCGCGCTTGGGGTGGCTTCGGGTCATGCTGCACAATTGCTGGCGTTTCACACGCTGATGGAGCCGGGCTGCAACATCGTCGCGGCGAAGAAACTCTATGGTGGATCGCTCAATCAGCTGGGCGAGGCGTTCAAGAAGTTCGGCTGGGAAACCCGATTTGTCGACGCCGACGATCCCGAGAATGTGCGCGCGGCGATGGATAACAAGACGCGGGTCGTGTTCATCGAAAGCCTCGCCAATCCGGGCGGTGTGGTGAGCGACATTTCCACAATCGCAGACATCGCCCATGCGGGCGGCGTGCCGCTGATGGTGGACAACACCATGGCCAGCCCCGCTTTGTGCCGCCCGATCGAGCATGGCGCGGACATCGTGGTGCATTCGACCACAAAGTTCCTGAACGGTCACGGCAATGCGATTGGCGGCGTGATCGTTGATAGCGGCAAGTTCGACTGGAAGGCGCAAGAGAACAAGTATCCCTCGCTCACGGCGCCCAATGGTTCGTATCATGGCGCGGTTCTGGTCGATGCGCTGGAGCCGGTTGGCCCGATTGCGTTTATCATCGGGTGCCGCGTGCTCGGCCTGCGCGATCTTGGTCCGGCGATGGCGCCAATGAACGCATTCCTCGCGCTGACGGGGATGGAGACGCTCTATCTGCGCATGGAAAAGCACTGCTCCAACGCGCTGGCGCTGGCCGAATGGTTGCGAGAGCACGAGCAGGTTGCTTGGGTCAGCTATGCCGGCCTTTCCGATGATCCCTATCACGCGCACGCGCAGAAATATCTCGGCGGAAAGGGCGGGGCGGTGTTCACCTTTGGGCTGAAAGGCGGATATGAGGCAGGCGTAAAGCTGGTCGAGAACGCCAAGCTGTTCAGCCACTTGGCCAACATTGGCGATACACGCTCGCTGATCATCCACCCTGCCTCGACCACGCACAGCCAGCTTTCGGAAGATGAGCTGGTGGCGGCGGGCGCAGGGCCGGATGTGGTGCGCGTGTCGGTCGGGATCGAGCATATTGACGATATCAAGGCTGATTTGGCGCAGGCTTTGGCGGCTGTGGGGTGAGGCAGCAGAATGCCGCTTGAGCAACTAAAGCTAGGCGACCGTCGGAAAGCCGGGCTAGTATCTGATTGGGAAAAATGGCTGGAAGAAGCCGACGGACTCTACAACAAGTTGCTACATCGAGCGGGATATTCTCCATTCTATCACCACGAGGTTTCATCGGTGGGTTTGCTAGCCTCAGCGGCAGCGTTGGCTGGTTTTCTGCCGATGATGGAGTACGAGATTAGGAAGAAGAAGCGTATCGATATGCGCCGAAAGGGCGAGGGCAGAGCAGATCTTTGGTTCGATAGCGGCCCACGTTGCTACTCGTTTGAAGCGAAACGGGCATACGTTGCGGCGACGACTTCAAATCTTTCGGCTATGTTGCACGAAGCTCATGCCGATGCATGGTGTATCGACAAGCGCGAATATCACTACGCCGCAGGATTGCTCATCGCTTATGTTTATGAGCCGAAAAGAACTGCGACATATTTGGCTTTCGCGAACTCGGATTTTGTAGACCTGGCCTATCGTATCGGACCGAATGGTGAGGATGGCGCCTACTTGTTTTTCAAGCTGGTTTAGAAAGCCATGAGCCTTGGCTTTTCGGTAAATGAACTCCTCCCCAAAGCGCGCGGGGGTGGGCAGCTCAAGATGGGGTTGGTCCGATTGGGTGAGTCCGAGTGGCTTCAGCCTGAGCCCGATTGTGCGGCGCGCGCGCAGGGTTTTGCCGAATATCCCGAGGGCGTGCAGATCACCGATGAGGCCGAAGCGCCGGGGCGCGAGCTTGCCGCCATGCTGGGCGTTGCTGGCGCTTTGCCGGAGGCGGCTGCGAGTGTGCATGAGGATATGTGTCTGCTTACCCGGCGCGCCGATGAAGACGTCTTTCGCCTGATTGGGGCGGCGGTTGCGTGGCCCACCGATTGGCACCCGAAGGACAAGATCGGCCTGCCGTTGCGCGCGCTCCATGCGCCGATTGCAGGCTATGAGGAGCAGCTTGCGAGCGGCGTCGATCACTTTATGGCCAAGCTTAAGCCAGGGCCGATCTTTGGCCGATGCAACTGGTTTATCGCGCCTACGCCCGAGCGTCGCTGGCTTACCGATGCAACGGCTCGGGAAGACTTTGCGCACGTCACGCCAGAAAATGCGGGCGAGACCTTGTTTGTGCGTTCCGAGCGTCAGACCTTGCGCCGCCTGCCCGAAACCGGAGCAATTCTCTTCACCATCGGCGTATATGTTGCGCCGTTCGGCTCTTTGAGCACCGCCAACATCGCGATGTTGGCGCAGGCTGTGCAAACTTTGCTCGATGAGGAGGGTGACCGGCGCGGCGCGCATGCCTATGCTGACAGCCTGCTGAATTACAACGCAATAAGGAACCCGGTATGATCCATGCGCTAACCCCGATCCTCCTCCTGCTTCATCCGCATAGCGGCGCGCCCACGCCCAATGCCAATTGGGACTGTCACAAGCCACAGGCCCAGCAGGAAATGAACTGGTGCGCAGCGGACGAATACAAGGTCGCAGATGATAAGCTCAACGCGCAATGGGCGATCACTTCTGCCAAGATGAAAGAACGCGACGCGGCATCAGCGGACAGCCTGCCAGATTGGGACGAACGGCCCGGCTGGCACGAAAACCTTCTCAAAGCGCAGCGCGCGTGGATCACTTTCCGCGACGCCCATTGCCAGTTGGACGGTTACACGGCGCGCGGCGGTAGCCTTGAGCCGCTGCTCGTTTCCACTTGCATGACCGAGCTGACCAAGACCCGCACAAGGCAATTGCGCGAAATGACTGACGGGCCTGATTGATTGTCTCTTCAGTTAGGTTGCCCCGAACGCGAGCACACGGCATAGGCACACGGCACAAAGTCGCTTTTCGGAGGCCTGTTTGTTTTCCAAAATCCTGATTGCAAATCGCGGTGAAATCGCGTGCCGCGTCATCACAACGGCGCAAAAGATGGGCATCGCCTGCGTCGCGGTCTATTCCGACGCCGATCGCAACGCGCCTTTTGTGCGGATGGCCGATGAGGCGGTGCATATCGGTCCGGCTCCGGCGGCGGAGAGCTATCTGATCCCGGAAAAGATCATTGAAGCGTGCAAGCAGACCGGCGCCGAAGCGGTGCATCCGGGTTACGGCTTTCTGTCCGAGCGGGCGAGCTTTGTCGAAGCGCTCGAAGCGGAAGGCATCGCCTTCATCGGCCCGCCGCCCGGTGCGATTGCCGCGATGGGCGACAAGATCGAATCCAAGAAGCTCGCGATGGAAGCGGGCGTCAATGTCGTCCCCGGCTTTGTCGGCGAGATCGAAGACACCGAGCACGCGGTGCGGATATCCGAGGAGATCGGCTATCCGGTGATGATGAAAGCCAGCGCGGGCGGCGGGGGCAAGGGCATGCGCCTTGCCTTTAACGAAAAGGACGTACGCGAAGGCTTCGAAGCGACCAAGCGCGAGGGGCTCAACTCCTTCGGCGATGACCGGGTGTTTATCGAGAAATTCATCCTCAATCCGCGCCATATCGAGATTCAGATCCTCGGCGATAAGCACGGAAATATCCTCTATTTGAACGAGCGCGAATGCTCGATCCAGCGGCGGCATCAAAAGGTCGTCGAGGAAGCCCCATCGCCGTTTGTGACGCCGAAAATGCGCAAGGCAATGGGCGAGCAATGCGTCGCTTTGGCGCGCGCGGTGGACTATCATTCGGCGGGAACCGTCGAGCTGATCGTAAGCGGCGCGGACCCGACCGGCGAGAGCTTCTACTTCCTCGAAATGAACACGCGGCTTCAAGTCGAGCATCCGGTGACCGAAGCGATCACCGGCATTGATCTGGTCGAACAAATGATCCGCGTCGCAGCGGGCGAGGAACTGGCCCTTTCGCAGGACGATATCGGGATTGACGGCTGGTCCATCGAAAACCGCGTCTATGCCGAAGACCCTTATCGCGGCTTTCTCCCCTCGACCGGGCGGCTGGTGGAGTACGAACCGCCCGTCGAAGGCTGGACCAATGATGGCAGCGGCAATGGACGGCGCGGCGTTGACGGGTTTCGCGTGGACGACGGCGTGTTCGAAGGCGGCGAGGTTTCGATGTTCTACGACCCGATGATCGCCAAGCTGATCACATGGGCACCGACCCGCGACGAAGCGGCGGATTTGCAAATCGAGGCGCTTGACAAATTCCGTATCAAGGGCCTTGGCCACAATGTCGATTTTCTCAACGCGATCATGCAGCACGAGCGCTTCCGCTCGGGCGAGCTGACGACCGGTTTTATCGCCGAGGAATACCCCGACGGGTTCACCGGCGCGCCTGCGGATGAGGCGTGGCTGCGGCAGTTGGCGGCTCTGTTTGCGGGTGCCGAGTTCACCGAACAGGTGCGCGCGCGCAAGATTTCGGGTCAGTTGAACGGAGCCGATAATCCTCCATCGCGCTGGATCGTGAACATCAACAGCACTCAGCTGGACGTGTTGCTCGAAGTGGGCGGGGCCACCGTCGATGGCGTGCGCATGAACGGCACGTGGGACTGGGAGGTCGGCATGCCGATCGCCCATGTCACCGGCGACAACAATTTCGCGGTACAGATCGAGCGGGTGGGCGTGCGCTGGCGCTTTACCACGCGCGGTGCTTCGCACGAGGCGCTGGTTTTGCCGGCGAATGTCGCCCCGCTCAGCCAGCACATGATCGAAAAGGTGCCGCCCGACCTTTCCAAGATGCTGATCTGCCCGATGCCGGGAATGCTGGTGAAACTGCATGTCGGCGAAGGCGAGACGGTCCAGCCCGGACAGCCGCTCGCGACGGTCGAAGCGATGAAGATGGAAAACATCCTGCGCGCTGAAAAAGAAGGTGTAATCGCGACAGTCAACGCCTCAGAAGGCGAAAGTCTAGCGGTAGATGCTATCATCCTCGAGCTTGAATAGAGCGACACGATCCGCGCTTGTGATAGCGCCATTATCCACAGCGTCGCTGGCAAAGTGACCGGGTTTTCGCGATTATTCGGGTGCTGATTCGGGCGGGATCCGCAATCGGCACCGAAAAAGGGGATCGATTGTGGCTAACAAAGGCACCGGTTACTTTGATCGCAAGGGGCAGTTCTTTAAGACGCCTGATGAAGCAACGGCGAGCGATTTGGCCGCCTTGCTCGGACAAATCGGCGAAGGCGAAAGCCTCGCGCCCGGCATTGCACACACGCTAATCGAGAAGCGCGCAGAGATTGAGCGGCTGTTTGCCGACCATGACGAGATGCTGTCCGATGTTGGCGTTGCTCTAAACAGCAAAGTGGCAAAGCTACCCGCGCGTCCGGCGCGCTAGGGCACATGAGCTGACCTTAACGGGCTAATTCCGCGTCCAGAAACTCCGCGATGTCGGACAGTTCCACATCTCGTGCGAGATAGGCATCTCCGATTGCGCGCATAAGGAGGAATGGCAGTGTGCCGCCCTCCATTTTCTTGTCATGGCGCATGTGCTCGACCAGATTTTGCCCGTCACAGGTCATGCCCAAATCAGAGATTTCTGAAGGCAGGCGAGCGGCGGCGATTGCTCCGGCTGATCGCTCGGCGTCCAAGTTCGAGAGTTCCCCTCGGCGCGCCGAATAGCGGGCGGCTAGCACCATGCCCAATGCGACCGCTTCGCCGTGCAGTAACCTGTCTGAAAAGCCGGTTTCCGCTTCAAGCGCATGGCCGAATGTGTGGCCCAGATTTAGCAACGCACGAACACCGCTGGTCTCGCGCTCGTCTTCGGCAACGATGCGCGCCTTGGTCCGGATGCTGGTCGCGATGGCATGGACGAGCGCCTCGGGTTGGCGGGCCAGCACGTCGGATCCGTTCGCCTCCAGCCAATCGAAAAACTCAGCATCGCCCAACAGCCCGTATTTTATGACCTCGGCAAAACCAGCGCGCATCTCGCGTTCGGGCAGCGTGTCGAGCACGAGCGGGTCTATCAGCACAGTTGCAGGCTGATGAAACGCGCCGATCAAGTTCTTGCCTGAGCGCGTGTTGATCGCTGTCTTTCCTCCGACCGAGCTGTCCACCTGTGCGAGCAGGGTAGTGGGGATTTGGACAAAACCACAGCCGCGTTTCAGGATCGCGCAGGCAAAGCCGGTCAGATCGCCGACCACTCCGCCGCCCAGCGCAAACACATTGTCACCCCGGGTTACGCCAAGCTTTAGAAGCCAATCGCAAAGCCGCTCGAGCACAGGCCAGCTCTTCGCATCCTCACCCGGTTCGACGACAAACCAATCGGGCTTGAAGCCGTCACCAGCGAGCGCTTTCTCGATAGGGGCTTTGAACAGGCGGTGCGTGTTTGTGTCCGCAACAAACGATACAACTTTGGAAGGGAAAGCCTCGTAAAACGGGCGCGCATTGGCCGCGAAGTCGCGCAGGACACAGCCTGGCTCGATCACAACATTATAGCTTCGGCCGGACAGATTGACCGGAATTTTGGTTCCGCCACTCATGCCAGCCACTCGTCCACTGCCCGAATGATTCGCAATGCTGTATCAGCATGCGGGCAATCATCGCTCGCCACGCGCAGATGCGCCTTGGCGTAGAATTCGCCGCGCTCCTTCGACAATCGACCAAGGATTTCGCGGTGGTCTCCACCCTTTAGCAGTGGGCGCGTGTCGCGTCGCGAGGTGCGCTCCACCAAGGTGTCGAGATCGCAATCGATCCACACTGCAATCGCCTGATTAAGGATCAGGTTGCGCGTTTCAGGGTGGATAAAAGCCCCGCCGCCGGTTGCGATCACTCCGTGCTCTTCCTCGATTAGACGTGCGATGACGCGGCGTTCCCCGTCTCGAAAATAGGCTTCGCCATGCGCCTCGAAAATCTCCGCGATAGAGCGTTGCGCTGCCTCTTCGATCGCGTCATCGGCATCGACAAAGCCGGTGTGCAACATTCCCGCCAATCGCCGCCCGACTGTCGATTTGCCAACTCCCATCAGCCCGACAAGCACAATGGGTCGGTCGATGCGCGACGAAATTCGCGCAATATCGGTTTCGTTCAAGGTAGCCTGCTCGGTCATTGCGGCAGGGCCTATAGATGGGCTAGAGCGCGCGCAATATGTCAATCTCGCCGCCAACCAACACCACTCGCAGCAATTCGGATCCTGCAAAGGCCTTTCCCGAAGGGTTGGGCCCAAGAAAGCGCTATTCTGACGGATTGAAACGCCGATTGCCGTTTTACGGAGCCGCGCTATTTGTCGTGGTTTTCGGATTGGCATGGATGGATGGCGGCGAAGAGCCAATCCACCCGATTGCCCATGCGGTCGAGTTGGAATCTGTGGGGCTGGAGACGAATTGATGCGCCGTTCGACCTATTTTGCAAGCGTGGCTGCGCTGGGTCTTGCTGGCGCGCTGGCGGGCATGTTTGCAGGCGGCGCTTTGACGGCGCAGGAGGCGCCAGAGTCCATTCTGCCACCGGGCTTTGATGATCCGGCGCCTGCTCCCGCACCTGCACCTGCCCCTGCACCTGCGCCATCCAATGGCGGTCAATCGAGCGGCCAAGGCAGTTCGGGTGGATCTCAGTCGGGCGGTGCGGGCACGCCAAGCGGTGTCACAGGCGGTGGCAGCAGCCTTGGTAGCGCGCCTGCGCCAACTTTCTCTCCCGGTGATTTATCGCGCCTTCCTTCGTTGGAAGAGCTTGAAGAGATGTCGACCGACGAGCTCGACGAACTGCTCGGGCTAAAACCGCGTTTCGACATTCCACCGGCGGCGCGTCGCTCGATGTCGCAAGTTGGCCTGCTCAGCCCGTCCGAGGGCGGTCTGCCAACCGGATCGCTGCGCGCTCAGCCAGCGTCGTTAGTTCGCGCGGTGCTTGGCGGGACCCAAAAGCCATTGGTGTCGCGTTGGGGCCATATTATGCTCCGTCGTGCGCTCGTGAGCAGGCTGGAAGCGCCGGATGGCATGGAGCCTGTCGAGTTTGCTGCTTTGCGGGCAGGGGTGCTCAACCGCATGGGCGAGTTCACCGCCGCGCGCGGTCTCGTTCAGGATGTCGACACCGGTAATTGGAACAGGGCGCTCACCAGTCAGGCGCTGACAGCCTATATCGCTTCCTCCGATTTTGTCGGCGCTTGTCCGGCTGTGCGCTTGCAAGGCGATGAGCGTGAAGACCCGCAATGGATGATGATGCAGGCGATTTGCGCCGCCTATGCGGGCGAGACTGCGCGGGCCGGATCGCAGCTTGATCAAGCTCTCGAAAACGAGATTGCGCCTGAAATCGATGTGCTTTTGGCGCTGCGCTATGCCTCTGCAGCCGGGCGCGGACGGCGTGGTGTCGAGATTGAGTGGGACGAGGTTGAAGAGCTTAATCCGTGGCGTTTCTCGCTCGCAAATGCGCTCGGGCTGAATATGCCCGAGGAACTGCTTGAGGATACGCAAGAATATTATCAGTGGTCTGGCGCGACTGCCGCGGCGGTTCCATTGCAGAAGCGTGCCGGTTTTGCCGACAGTGCCGCGCGCAGAGGCATTCTCTCCTCGCAGGCAATGATCGGCCTTTACAGCGCGATCTATGCAGACCGAGACATAACGGGCGACCTCTCGACCAAAGCAGGGCGCTTGCGCAACGCTTATCTTGCTTCTGATCCGGCCGCACGCATTGCGGCCATGCGCGGTATGTGGGGCACGCTGGATGGTGATCTCGAAACGCCGGAATATGCGGCAAGTGTGACCACCGCCTACGCTGCGGCGCGGATCACGCCGAGCTCTCAATACGAGCGTTATTCGGGCGAATTGATCGCATCGATGCTGACGGCTGGGCTTGATCGCGACGCGGCAAGCTGGTCCGAATTCGTCGATGAGGGCAGTCTGGGATGGGCGTTGATTGCCCTATCAAACCCTGATGCGGGCAGCGCCAGCGTGGATGGCGTGGAGAGCTTTATCGGGTCCGACGACAGCGAGGACTATCGCAAATCGGCGTTTCTGGCCGCGGGCTTGGGAGGCCTTGGCCGGATCAGCTCGGATGCACTTGCTGGCTTCGCATCTGAGCTCGATTTTGACCCCAATCGCCAGTCACGCTGGACCCGTATGATTGATCGCGCTGCCGAAGTGGACAACGCGGCGCTTGTTGCGCTGCTCGCAGGGCTGGGCATGCAGGGTGACGATTGGAGCAAGATGACCCCGCTGCACCTCTATCATATCACGTCTGCCTTGCGCCGCGTCGGGCTGGAAGCGGAAGCGCGCATGATCGCGGCCGAAGCGGTCGCGCGGGGGTAATGTCGGCCTCCACGCAGGCGTTTTTGGATATGCTCGCGGCCGAGCGCGGAGCCGCTGCGAACACTTTGGCCGCTTACACCCGTGATCTTGCAGGCGCGGAAGATGCCATTGGCGATCTGGCAAAGGCGACGCGCGCGCAGGTTGCCAAGCTCTCACAGGAATGGGCCGCATTTGCCCCGGCTACCGCTGCGCGCAAAGCCTCGGCACTGCGGCAATATTTCGGGTTTGCTCAGGACGAGGGCTGGCGCGAGGATGATCCCTCCGGCGCGCTTCCCAAACCGCGCACGCGCCGCCCACTGCCCAAAGTTCTCTCGCACACACAGGTTGATGCGTTGTTCGAGCGGGCCGAAGTCGAAGCGCTTGGCGGGAAGCCAGCGGCGATCCGGCAATTAGCGCTGCTCGAACTGCTCTATGGATCGGGCCTGCGCGCGACCGAACTCGTGGGCTTGCCGCTTAGTTCAGTGCCGCGCGATGCGCCCCTGTTGACGGTGATGGGCAAAGGCGGACAAGCGCGGATGGTCCCCGTCAGCGAGCGGGCGCGTGATGCGATCACCGCTTGGCTCAAAGTGCGCCCCACCGAACCGCAATCGCGCTTTCTGTTTCCGTCGCGCGGCGGCAAGCACCTGACCCGCGTGCGGCTGTTCCAAATGCTCAAAGAGCTTGCCGCGCGCGCCGATCTCGACCCGAGCTGGATCAGCCCGCACGTTCTACGCCATGCCTTTGCGACGCATCTGTTGGAGGGCGGAGCAGATTTGCGCGTGCTGCAAACATTGCTTGGCCATGCCGATATCGCCACGACCCAGATATACACGCATGTCGATGCCGCGCGGCTTGTCGAATTGGTCAATGCCAAGCATCCCCTTGCCCAGCGGCGCTCATAAGACTAGCGCACTGGCATGATTTCGTATCTCGATTTTGAAAAGCCGGTCGCGCAGATCGAAGAGCGCATTTCCGAACTGCGCAATGTCGATGCGATGCACGACGTTGATATCACCAGCGAGATCACGCGGCTCGAGATCAAGAGCGCCGAATTGCTGGCCAGCACCTATGCCTCGCTAACCCCGTGGCAGAAGACACAGGTCGCCCGCCATCCGCAGCGCCCGCATTTCCGCGACTATATCGAGCATGCTTTCGAGGACTTTATGCCTTTGGGCGGAGACCGCTATTTTGGCGATGATCTGGCGATCATGGGCGGCTTTGCGCAGTTGAACGGTCGCCGGGTGATGGTGATCGGCCATGAAAAGGGCCACGATACGCAGACCCGTATCCAGCACAATTTCGGCATGGGTAAGCCAGAAGGGTATCGCAAGGCGATCCGCCTGATGGAAATGGCTGGCCGTTTTGGACTGCCGGTGGTGACATTGGTCGACAC
>JBCCOF010000074.1:0-14168 GCA_039025455.1 Pseudomonadota bacterium
ACGCTTTATCGCCACCAAAGAGGCGCCAGTGCACGAAAATGTGAAGCGCGCGATTGTCGAAGCCAGCGAGCTCGACACGCGGCTGGTCATGCGCCCGCTGCGCAACACCGAGCGGGTGATGACCAATGAAGCGGTCGAGCGACTGCTCGAAAAGGAGAAAGAGCTGGGCGACGCGATCACGATTCAGGACATCCTGCCCGAGGTCGCCGGGGTCTATCCCAAGATCATGATGGAAGGCGCGATGGACGAAGGCGCGTGGAGCTGCGGCATGGTTGCCGGGCTGATCAACGATATCCCGACTTGCAAGGAGCTGATCGACGGCATCATGTCCGAAGCCGACGCAATCCTTTCTCGGATGAACGCGATGTCGGGAGAGCCCGTCGCTGCGTAAGTGTTTACGCTGCGTTATGCATACCCGCGGCTTAACCGCGTCCCCCGCACTCGACCGACTTAAGAAGCGGCGCATCTGGCGGTATTAGATTCTGCGTGAGCCATTTTGGCTGCGACGTTTGAACGTCTTCGGTGATCGGCGTTCGGGCGGCGCACGGGGTTTTCCCATAAGCGCAGAATTTGTGTTGGTCGTGGAGGTTTGCTTGTCCGGTTTTATCGCGCTTGAATTGATGATCGCGCTGTGCGTCGCGCCCTGTATTCTGTGCTGGATATTGGGCGAGATGCACGGCGCTGCGCGAATGCGTGCGCTGCTCAGGTCCGCCGGAGGTTTTGCGGAACCTGTGGGTCCGATCAGCCCGCCTTTGCTAAATCCGTTTGCGGACCGCGCGATGCGGGCCGAGCCGTCCATCAAGCGCGAGGCGCCTGAGCCCGCTTCACCAGCCGAGGAACCGATCCTGGGCCCCACGCTGCCTCCCGCCGACCCGCCATCGGTCGCCACGCAAATCAAGGCACGAGAGCGCCGCGCCACTTTTGATGACATGCCTTCGCTCGTCGACCTGCACGAGCAGGCTCAAAATATCCGCAACTCGGCGCGTTTATGGGAGGATGGCGAGGCGCTGCAAAACCTGCGCGATTCCGATCCGGGTCTGGATCGGATCTTGAGGCATTATCAGGGGTCGATCAGCGCGATGGCCGGCACGACACCGGATCGCGCTGCCAACCCCGAACCGAAGGTCGAAGCCAAGTCGAAGCCGCACGACGCAACGCTCACCAATGGGGCGAGGTTAGCGTCGTCCAAGCGTGTGATTGATTAGCCTTCGTCTTTGACGCGGGTGTAAGGCACGAAGTCTTCAAAAAAGACCGCACCTGTGAAGAAACCGACGAACGGGTCGATGGTGTTCACAATGTCCATCTTGCACAATTGCGTCGCGTTGAACCGGCGCGAAACCAGCGCATCGGTGTCATCGATCCGCTCCGGATTTTTGGTGCGTTGAACGTAGATTGTGTGGCCACTGCCATAGACATAGGCGGTGTTGTCGATCGTTTGCATCCGCTGATTGGGGAGCGTGCGGATGCATCGCTGCGGCTCTCCGGCAACGCGCCCTTCGAGCAGCTTCGCCAGACGTTTTTCGCCTTTGGTCATCTCGGTGGATTCTTCGGCTTGCTCTGCATCGTCACTGGCCGTCGCAGGCGCGGTGGTGGCCATAGAAAGCCCGGCAGCGGCAACGACTGCGGTCAGCGGATATGCGAAAAATGATGCGTATTTCATCGTCGGATCTCCTCGAATCACGTCTCGAAACAACCCCTCACACCGCACACTAGACAATGGCCCTGAACGCCCAATGACTCAGGCCTAATCGCGGTAGACATTTGCTCTGAGCCGCAATTGTCCGCTGTCTATGTTGCGCTTTAGGGCAAGTCGGACTTCAACTTCATCTCCGGTTGCCAATTCGATGATCTGGCTATGGTCTTGCACAGTTTCGGTGTTCCTTAAGAACTCGACATATGACTGGCCATATTCTGCGCCCAACCTTTCCAGTTCTTCCGCCGAATAGGTCCGTGGATCCTTTTGTTCGAGCTTAACAGGAAAGCAACCGTTCAAACCCTTGAGCAAACCGTCGAATTCCCGTTCAGCCTGTTCCGTCTCAAGTGCGGAGAAATACCAGGTGCAACCGAGATCGAACGTATCACTGGGCGGATCGATTTGGCATGAATCTGCATCGCGTAGAATCCCGACTTGACCGAGATATGTAACGTCGAGAGAGCCGCTGCCGTTGATCGTAATTCCCAGCCCATTGAGCGCTCTGGCGTCGTCTGAAATGATTGCCTGCACGGCTGGACATTGGCCTTGCGCTTGAACGATTGCGGGAAGCGCGAGGGCGATAGCGGCAAGCCCGCTTGTCAGCACCGGTCTCGCGGCTGCTCCGAGAAACCGACGCTTAGCGATGGCCGTGGTCTCCGCCTTCGGAAATGTCGGGCAAGGTTGACTGGTCCGCGCCATCGGCCGGACCGCCGATCAGGACAAAGCGACGGTCGCAATAGCCGCAATCGACATAGCCATGCTCGTCAATCTCGAGATAGACCCGCGGGTGGCCGAGCGCAGCCGGGCGATAGCCCGCGCCACCGCGAATGGCGCTGGCGCCGTCACAGCTTACGCGGCGGGTGTCGGTTCTGATCACTTCGGGCGGGGCGATGTTCATAGATCCAAGCGATAATCTCGGCGGTGCGCGAATTCAATCGCTGTTTGTGCGTGCCAAATGGTATCCTCGTCGATCAAGCTTTGAAGATCGTGCAGGCGGCCCTTGTTCTGGCGCGTCGCTTCTTTATGGCGTGCGCCATGTCCAGCGAACCTGCCATCCGGATTGATAACATCGTCAAGCGCTATGCCCCTCCGCCAAAGGCCAAGGGCGAGGAGGCCGAGGGCAAACTGGCGCTCAACGGTGTGAGCTTTGATGTGCCCGAAGGCTCCATTTTCGGCCTGCTCGGCCCCAATGGCGCGGGCAAATCCACACTTATCAATATTCTCGCAGGCTTGGTGAACAAGACCAGCGGAAGCGCCGAAATCTGGGGCTTCGACATCGATCAGCAGCGCCGCAATGCCAGCCGCGCCATCGGGATCGTTCCGCAAGAGATCGTGTTCGACCCGTTCTTCACGCCCTATGAGGTGCTTGAAAACCAGGGCGGCTATTACGGTATCGCCACCAAGGACCGGCGCAGTGAGGAGCTGCTTGCGGCGGTGCGGCTTGCCGACAAGCGCAACGCCTATGCCCGCACATTATCGGGCGGGATGAAGCGCCGCTTGCTGGTGGCCAAGGCGATGGTCCATTCCCCGCCGATCCTTGTGCTCGACGAGCCGACCGCCGGGGTCGATGTCGAATTGCGTAGGCAATTGTGGGAGCTGGTCACCCAGTTGAACCGCGAAGGCGTGACCGTGGTGCTGACCACGCATTACCTCGAAGAGGCCGAGGAACTGTGCGACCGGATTGCGATCATCAACCATGGCGAGCTGATCGCGAACAAGCCGACACAGGAATTGATCGGGATGGCGCGCGAAAAGATCGTCGCGGTGACGGTGGCTGACGATGTGTCGTCCGCGCCTTCGCATGAAGCCTTTGCCAAGGTCGAAATGAACGGGGAGCGCGGGGTCGAGGTGACCTACAACAAGGATCAACTGAGCGCGGGTCAGGTGCTGGCAATCCTTCAGGAACAAGGTCTGACAATCGAGGATGTCACAACCCGCGAAGCCGATCTCGAGGATGTGTTCGTCTCGCTGACAGGAACGGGCGCCTGATCAGGAGCCGGGTATCAGCCAGTCGAAATCACTGCCCTCTTGCGGCTTTTCCTTGCGCCGCTGTTCAACCTTCTTCTTGCAGCTGTCGAGCACCAGCGATGCCGCAAAGATATCAGCCGACTTGTAGCTGAGCATCTGCGCATTTTTCAGATCGCGCGGCAGGCTCCAATGCAGCATCGTGCTCTGGCGAATATCCCAGACGATGTCGTCCACTGCCGGGTTGAGCGATATGTTGGAATGAACGCCGTTCTTCTCGTCAAAAATGCCCATTGGCAGCGTGCGCGGTGTCAGCCATTCACCGCCTCTGAAAATACGGATGATGAAGCGGGTGCCGCCCTGGGTCAGCAGTTTTCGCTTGGACGAAAATCGCGCCATGGAAGAGCTGGCCCCGGCCAGTTCAGCGCCGCCGACCGAGAAAACCGCCATGCGGCTTGGGTCAATGGCGCTTATTTCAAGCGTGCAGGCTTTTCCCTTGTCGAAGACCCTGATGAAGCTCTCACCGGAGAGCTTGGCGAATAAAGGGCCATTCGATGCCTGCTGCGCCTGTGCGCTCGCAACTGTGGCTGGCAGGGCCAGGAAACCTGTGGCCAGCGCCGTGCAGATGGTGTGCTTTGCCAACCGCCTTCCAGTCTTCGTGATCATTGCTTCCCCCCACGGTAATGAACCTTGTTTGCCGCGCGCACCCTAGCCGCGCAAACCTTGCTCTATGCGTAACAGCAGCAATCCGTTGCCTCTTTCGCAGAACTGCCTTTCAGCGCATAGTCGGACCGTGACAGGGAGTGTGTGATGCGTTGGAGAACCCGGTTCGTCGTGATGACAGCCACGATTGCGGCGCTGGCTGCATGCAGCGAAGCGGCATCGCCCGCTGCCACTTCCAGCGCTTCGTCTTCAAGCTTCCCCCGCGCCGAACAGCCTGCCGCGTGCCCCAGCAAAGGCGCTGCCTTGCAGGTGCTCGGATCGGGCGGACCAATTGCCGAAGGCGACCGCGCGAGCACGTCCTACCTGTTCTGGATCGATGGCGAACCGCGTTTGCTGATCGACGCAGGGGCGGGCAGCTTCTTGCGGTTTGCCCAAGCAGGCGGAACGATTGCCTCGCTCGATGCAATCCTGCTTTCGCACCTGCATGTGGATCATGTCGGTGACCTCGCCGGGGTTCTCAATTCGGGCGGGTTCGAAGGGCGCACAACTCCGCTGCCGATGATCGGGCCGGACGGGAAAGGGCGCTTTCCTGGAACCGGCGAATTTCTGAAAAGGCTGCTCGACAAAGACAGCGGAGCGTTTTCCTACAATGGCGGATATCTCGACGGGACCGAGGGCAAGGCGCTGCTCGAACCGCGCGACATCCCGACCGAGGGCGGCAGTGCTCCGGCGGCGGGGCTTGATGTGTCGAATGACTATTCGGTCATGGCGCATCCGGTCCATCACCTCGATGTACCAGCTCTTGGATTTGTGATTGAGATTGAGGGCAAGACAATCGTCATCGCCGGAGACCAGAGCTTCTTGAGCGAGCGCTTTCTAACCGATCTTACCGCTAGCAAACCCGCCATCCTGTTTGCGCATCACGCGATCAGCGGTGCGGCGGGACAGCCTCGCGGACTGCATCGCACACCGGCGCAAATCGGGGAACTCGCCGCCGCGCTTGAACCCGCGCGGTTGGTGCTCACGCACAATATGAAGCGATCCTTGGGGCCGATAGCGGATAGCCTTTCGGCCATTGGAGAAAATTATTCCGGCCCGGTGAGCGTCGCCGCTGATCTGGACTGCTACACGCTCTAACAGGGCGCTCCCTTAAGCCCTTTGCCGTTTCCAGTTGCGGTGTGCCACGCGCTCGATCTGTTTGCCGCAATGCCGACATTCACCAACATAGGTTCGCCCGTCCCATTCAACGTCTCGGCGAACCGGCTTGTGACGGCCAATCAGGCAGAGAAGCGAGAATGAAGACATAGCGGGGCTACCCTTTTGGCAAGTCGGTCTGGCGACGCGGTGCGACGTGGCGTGCCCAAGTCAAAGCCGCTGCTCTGCCTTGGGTAAGGGCAAACTGGGATATCGAGATTTATCGGACCCTAAGAGCGAGGCTTAATGCGATATTAGGCACGAGAGCGGCGCGCTTACTTTCCAAGAAGGCCGGTTGTTGGCTCGGTTTGCCCGGACGCGCCTTGTTCTCGCCAGACCCGGTGCGCCACGCGCTCTATATCTTTGCCGCAATGGCGGCATTTTCCGACATAGGCGGTGCCGTTCCACTCGACCCGGCGACGGAGCGGTTCGTGACGTCCGATAAGGCAATATAGAGACGAAATGGACATGGAGAGGCTATCCCTTCGCGACCGGTTGATTGACGATGTTCCCCGGGTCGGTGCGCTTTGCGTGGCTCCCGTTCCGGTTGACGTAATTCTGTATCCTCGGGCCGAGGCTGTCATTACGGGATGACGCGTAGGGAAGCGCACTCCTCCGCCTCCCTGATCACCGCCGACAAAACTTGCCCTTGGTGCAAATGCGCTCCATGCCGCCACGATGACTGAGACGACCGAAAACACGCCCGAATATGACGTAATCGTTATCGGATCGGGCGCTGCCGGGCTGACTGCCGCGCTCGAATTGGCGGAGACCAAGCGCGTGCTGGTGCTGGCCAAGGGATCGCTGACCGGCGGATCGACCGCTTGGGCGCAGGGCGGGATCGCCGCTGTGCTCGATGCGGGCGACACCTTCGACAACCACGTGCGCGACACGATGATCGCCGGAGCGGGGCTGAACCGGCGCGATACGGTCGAATTCGTAATCGAAAGCGCGCCTGCCAGCATTGACCGGCTGGTCGAGCTGGGCGTGCCGTTCAATCAGGATTCGGGAGACCTGCACCTGACGCGCGAAGGGGGCCATTCGCACCGGCGGATTGTCCATGTCGACGATGCGACCGGCTGGGCGGTGCAATCGGCTTTGCTCAAGGCCGCCGAAGCGAGTGCGAACATCACCATGCTGGCAGGGCGCACCTGCATCGACTTCATCACAGACCGGCACCGCGAAAAGTTCTCCGCCGCCGGGCGCGTCTGGGGCGTCTACGCGCTCAACGAGGATACCGGCGCGGTGGAACGGCATGTTGCGCGCGCGACCATTCTTGCAGCGGGCGGAGCGGGGCGGGTCTACCAATTCTCGACTGCGCCGCGCGGGGCGACCGGCGATGGCATTGCGATGGCGTGGCGGGCTGGCGCGCGCGTCTCAAACATGGAGATGATGCAGTTCCACCCGACCTGTCTGTATAATCTCGAAGTCAAAAACTTCCTCATCACGGAGGCTGTGCGCGGTGAGGGCGGGCATCTGCTCCATCCCGAAACCGGCCACCGCTTTATGGCGGATTATGATCCCGAGCGTATGGAGCTGGCCCCGCGCGATGTGGTGGCGCGCGCGATTGACGATCAGATCAAGCGCTTTGGCTTGGATTGCGTCCATCTCGACATCAGCCACCAATCGCCCGAATTCGTGAAGCGGCACTTCCCGACCATTTACGACAAGCTGATCGGGCTTGGCATCGATATGACGACGGGGCCGATCCCGGTCGTGCCCGCGCAGCATTACACCTGTGGCGGGGTGGTTGTGGATCTTGCCGCGCGCACCGATCTGCCCGGCCTGTGGGCGGCGGGCGAAGTCACCGAGAGCGGGCTGCACGGCGCAAACCGGCTGGCCTCGAACAGCTTGCTCGAATGCTTTGTATTCGGCGAAGCGGCGGCCAGCGATATCCTCGCCCATTGGGACGAATTGGAGGAGCCGCCCGCGATCCTGCCATGGGACGAAAGCCGCGTGTCGGATTCGGACGAGCAGGTCGTGATCAAGCAGAACTGGACCGAGATCCGCCGCTTCATGTGGAATTATGTCGGGATCGTGCGCACCACGAAGCGGCTGGAGCGCGCCGCCAACCGCATTGCCCTGTTGCGGCAGGAGGTCGAGGAATATTACGGCAGCTTTGTCGTAACCACCGACCTCATTGAGCTGCGCAATCTGTTGCAGGCGGCCGAGTTAATTGTGAAGTCAGCCTTGGCCCGCCATGAAAGCCGCGGCCTGCACTACACGCTGGATTATCCCGAGACGGCGGATGCGGCCAAGGATACGGTGTTGGTGCCATGAAGAAATTCGCGATCATTGCTGCTGTTGCGGGCGCTGCTTTCGCTGCTCCCGTCGCCGCCACCCCGCCCAATGTCATGACTGTCGAGGATCAGGCGTTCGGCCTGAGCGAAGACGAGCTGTTCGTTCTGCGCACCACCAGCGACAATCTCGGGTCCTATTTCGAAGCGCGCCATGAGACCTTTCTGGTCGCGATTGCGCTCGATGACGGGGCGGAGACCTATTGGCCGGTGAACTCGGTCTCGGTCACCACAGTTTTTGGCGAAGAAGGCGAAGACGACCGGCGCGAGTTAGTCAGGCCTGACGGGGCCGGGCACGCCAACCCCTTCGATATTCTTGCCGAGCGCGGCGGCCTGCCATGGCGCGCGGTGGCCCCCGGCGCAGGTAATTTTATAACCGCCGCTTTCGAGCAGGACGAAACCAGCGTGACGGTCCGCTATGAAGGCTTGTCCGCCTTTACGCTGGGCAAGAGCGATGCCGTGGCGCGCGTCCGGTCGGTGATGGATCGGATTGCCGCCGAAGTGCCCGATTATCCCAGCACCAGCACGGTAATGAGCAGCGAACGCTTCGCCTCGCGCATGATCGTGCCTGAAATGTGCCGCTACAGCGTCAACGACTACGCTGCGAGCCCGTTGACCTACACCGCGCTTCAATTGGTCCAGGTGACGTGCGGTGATGGCGAGGATCTGGACAGCAACACCGTGCTGATCCCGGTTCGGGCGGAGCCTCCGGAACGCTGAGCCTTTGCCCGCCGCAAGCGCGGGGTTGATGCCACGGTTTGCGACGGGCGAGGCGCTGTCTTTGGGCGCGGCTTTAGCCGGGTTTCAGCGCGGGGCCCTTCTTGATTGCCGGAGTGGCGCGTTGATTTTGTTGCTTCGCGTCGGCTTTCTCCTCACGCGGGGGCTTTGTTGGTTTTACGATGCCACCGCACGGTCCCTTTCTAACTTCGCCATTGGGAAGCGTGCAGGTGCAACTGACTTTGATCCAGAACCGGTAATTGCAATACTCCACGTGGGCAGGGCCAAATCTTGGGTTTACGTCGGAGCCCATGTGCTTTTTCCCCCAGAACGGGCCCGCATGGGCGGGCGTGGACACCATCGTCAGGGCCACCAGGGCTAATGCAACTTTCTTCATCATGGTCATTCTCCTTTGCTGAGCACCAATTGGTCGTTGCGAAACCGAATTGGGTTCAATTAGAGAGTGACTTTCACACAATTGATCGGATCAACCCTTGCCCCACATCACCACTGCGAACACCGGAATCGAGCTTTTTTACGACACCCATGGCGATCCCGAGAACGAGACGGTTCTGCTTGTCATGGGGCTCGGCGCGCAGATGATGTTGTGGCCACAAGAGCTGGTCGATGCGCTGGTCGGGCATGGCTTTCACGTGGTGCGCTATGACAATCGCGATATCGGGCTTAGCCAGAAGATGGATGGGGCGGTCGCGCCCAAGCTGGTCTGGCAATTGATTCGCAAACGGATCGGCTGGCCCGCGCGGGTGCCCTATGGCCTTGTCGATATGGCCGCCGACGGGATCGGGCTGCTCGATGCGCTGGGCATCGAAAAGGCGCATGTTGTGGGCGCTTCGATGGGCGGGATGATCGTGCAGCGCATGGCGATTGATCACCCGCACAAGCTGCTGTCGATGACATCGGTGATGTCGACCACCGGCAACCCCAGACTGCCGCAAGCCGAAAAGGAAGCGATCGGAGCGCTCACCGCGCCGCTGCCTTCACTCGAGGAAGACGACCTGGTGGCGCACGGCCTCAACATTCAGGACAAGATCGGCAGCCCGGGATTTCCCGTCGATATGGATCGACGGCGCGAGCGCGTGACCGCGATGATCCGGCGCAGCGTCCACCCACAGGGCCTGCCGCGACAGCTCGCCGCGATTATCGACGATGGTGACCGCACAAGCGCGCTGAAAAGCGTCACCACGCCGACACTGGTCCTGCATGGCGAGGCCGACTCGCTGGTGAAGCTCGAAGGCGGCAAAGCGACCGCTGCGGCGATTCCCGGCGCGAAGCTGGTTACGATTCCAGGCTGGGGCCATGATCTGCCGGTTGAGTTGATCGATCAGCTTGCGGGTGAGATCGCAGCGCACGCCAAATCGGTGGCACCTAAGATTAGCGAAGCTGCTGAGTAGGCGATTTTAGCAGCCGCAAATTGCTCAAGCCCGATTACATTCACCTAGAGCCCGGCGCGGCGGCTTTACCGGAATTGCCCGTTAGGCCCTATCGTATGGTGATTGTTGCCAATCAGGCGGTCGACACTGAATGGCGCAACGGCGTTGCGGCCTGGGTTGCGGCGATAGGCAGCCTCTACGTTATTACATGGGGCGTTGATTGCCGAGACTGGCATGACGCTGTCGACTGGGCAAATCTTGATGCCTTCGATTACGGCAGCGTGCCAGACGAGCGTCACATCGTGACAACCTGGCATGATGATGAGCCACTATATGAAGCCTTCTGGTTCGCAGGACATTGTGCGGAGCATCCAGATGTCGAATTGGAAGCCACACTGATTTTGCATGTCGCACAGGCTGAAAGCGGCGCTGAATTGTTAAGGCAGTTTGAGGAAAGCCAAGACAATCATTGAAGCGACCGGCTGAAGCTCGGGCCACGACCTGCCGGTTGAGTTGATTGATCAGCTGGCTGGTGAAATCGCGGCGCACGCCAAATCGGTGACGACGCCCAATTCCGTAGCGGCCTGATCAAAAAGTCCTGCGCTCGCGCGCAACATTATTGCGCCAGACCTCAAGAATGATTCAACGATTGATTCACAAGATTCAATCACCAAATTTTTCTTCACAGATTCAGTTTTGGGGTTGCCTTGCTCGCGACTCACGCTCTCCCCTCGGGTGGCGGCGTCTTGCGGCCCTTTTGAACACCGCTTCGGATCAAAATTTACAAATTCATGGTTAATCAGGCGTTGACCTGATTCCATCGCTGATTCAGTATCTAGTGGTTCGATCGTTGCGAACACCCCAAAACCTAGACCTTCCATCCCGAGCCTGTCGGGCGCGGCAGGGGAAGGAGTCTCTGCAGAAAGGGTGGCCGCGGCGACGATTTGTGAAACAACCATAGGGGAACCACAGGACAAGCTGTGGCTATCCTGTGGAGTTGCTGGTATAGAACAGAATTGGAACATCGCCCCTTGCGGAGTGTTTTGATTCGGGGACTAAGTGGGGCAGAGATGGAATTTAAAGCGAGTGACAGCATGCCGGACAACGTGCTGACCGATGCCGATACGGGCGAACAGCTGGGCGAAGAGCAGAGCAGCGGCTTTGGCAAGAAGCCTGCCGGCGAGAAGAAGGCCAAGAAGGCAGCCAAGAAAGCGGGTCAGGAAACGGCTGGCGACAAAAAGGCTATGGATATGACAACGCCTGATGCAGGCAGCGAAGAACTGATCGCGGCCAAAGGCGCCGAAGCGCTGGCCGGTGCCATGACCGAAGCGGTCAAGAGCGCGGCTCAACCCGACAGCAAGACAGTCAACGAGCGTCGCTTTGACGTGCAGACCGATGCATCGCGCGATGCCAACCTGACCGAATTCGGCAAGGAAACGCTGACCGACCGTTACCTCCTTCCCGGCGAAAGCTATCAGGACCTGTTCGCGCGCGTGGCTGACGCTTATGCAGACGATGCAGAGCATGCACAGCGGCTGTATGACTACATTTCAAACCTGTGGTTTATGCCTGCAACGCCCGTGCTGTCGAATGGCGGAACCGGTCGCGGTCTGCCGATCTCGTGCTATCTCAACTCGGTGTCTGACAGCCTCGACGGAATTGTCGGCACATGGAACGAGAATGTCTGGCTCGCCTCGAAAGGCGGCGGCATCGGCACCTATTGGGGCAATGTGCGAGGCATCGGAGAGCCGGTTGGCTTGAATGGTAAGACCAGCGGGATTATTCCGTTTGTGCGGGTGATGGATTCGCTGACGCTGGCGATTTCGCAAGGCTCCCTGCGGCGCGGGTCGGCGGCGTGTTACCTCGACATCAGCCACCCCGAAATCGAAGAATTCCTCGAAATTCGCAAACCCTCGGGCGACTTCAACCGCAAGGCGCTGAACCTGCACCACGGCGTCCTCTTGACCGATGAGTTTATGGAAGCGGTCCGCAATGGCGACGAATTCGAATTGAAATCGCCCAAGACCGGCGAAGTGCGCGCGACCGTCGATGCGCGCTCGCTGTTCCAGAAGCTGGTTGAAACGCGGCTTGCCACCGGTGAGCCCTACATCGTCTTCAACGACACCGTGAACCGGATGATGCCAAAGCATCACCGCGAGCTTGGCCTGAAAGTCTCGACTTCGAACCTGTGCAGCGAGATCACGCTGCCGACCGGGATCGACCACCTTGGCAATGATCGCACGGCGGTGTGCTGCCTCTCCTCGCTCAACCTTGAGAAATGGGACGAGTGGAACGGCGACAAGCAATTCATCGAAGACGTGATGCGGATGCTCGACAATGTCCTTCAGGACTATATCGACCGCGCGCCCGACGAAATGGCCCGCGCCAAATATTCCGCCGAGCGCGAACGTTCGGTCGGCCTTGGCGTGATGGGCTTCCACTCATTCCTTCAGCAAAAGGGAATGGGTTTCGAAAGCGCGATGGCCAAGGCGATCAACCTGAAAATGTTCAAGCATATTCAGGCCAAGGCGTCCGAAGCCTCGATGCTGCTCGCACAAGAGCGCGGGCCGTGCCCCGATGCAGCGGAAATGGGCGCGATGGAGCGCTTCAGCTGCAAGATGGCAATCGCGCCGACCGCTTCGATCAGCATCATCTGCGGCGGCACCAGCGCCTGTATCGAGCCGATCCCGGCGAACATCTACACCCACAAGACGCTTTCGGGCAGCTTCGTGGTGAAGAACCCCTATCTGGAAAAGATCCTCGATAAGAAGTCGAAGAATTCCAACAATGTCTGGAACTCGATCCTTGAGAATGGCGGCTCGGTCCAGCACCTCGATTTCCTCAGCAATGAGGAAAAGGCGAGCTTCAAGACCAGCTTCGAGATCGATCAGCGCTGGCTGCTCGAATTCGCCGCCGACCGCGCGCCTTACATCGATCAGGCGCAGTCGCTGAACCTGTTCATCCCGGCCGATGTCGACAAGTGGGATCTGATGATGCTCCACTTCCAGGCGTGGGAGAAAGGCATCAAGTCGCTTTACTACCTCCGCTCCAAATCGGTGCAGCGCGCCGGATTTGCCGGTGGCGTCGAAGCGGACAACACCGACGAGAAACTCAAGATCGAGCTTTCCGCCTCGGCGGGCGAGCAGACCGATTACGAGGAATGCTTAAGCTGCCAGTGATCGGAGATGAATTCATGAGTTTCCGGTTTCACTAGCCGGAAAGAGCTGAGGCCCGGACCAGTTGCACCTGGGGCCGGGCCTCTGACTACCAACCCTGAGGGCGGCTGTCGTTGCAAGGCCACATTCTGAGAAAGGCATTCAACAGTCAATCCCTCGGATACTAAGAAGGCCTTTCAAAATGTCACAGTACACAGATGTTCAACTCAGTTATATTTTTCGCAATACGACCCGCCCGATGCGTGGTCTCGGCGGAAGTCCCGCGCAATCAGACCTAGCGATCGACGAACTCGGCAATACAATCGCGTTCTCAGAGTACGGGCGAGTCCATTCTCAATACGGTTGGGAAGTAGACCATAGGAACGCCTTAGCGCTCGGAGGCTCTAACAACCTCGCAAATCTCCGCGCACTTGCCGTGAAAACCAATCGAAGGCTGGGCGGCTTGCTTGGTGGGAGGCGCTAACGATGGCGAAGAATGAGAAATCCGGCTCAAAAGTCGGAAAGATCGCGAGCAAGGGTCTGAAAGATCCCAAATCACTCACGCAAAAAGAAATCAAGTCGCTAGCGGGGTCAGTGCTGACGCAACGGCCTGACAAACCTAAAAGACGCAAATGAACTGGCGAACAATTCTGGCAGGTTGGTTGGCTTTCGGGCTGACCAACCTGCTTCTCGTTTTTGCGCTGTTTCAGCGTTACGCCGACATCCCGCCGCCGCCTGCAGCGCCAGCGCATCCGCTGATCGGGTTCACGGTATACGTCACTGCAATGGTCGCTTTGTTTGCTTGGGTCACTCCAAGGATTGGGGGCCCCTGGCGCGCCGCGTTCGCTTTGGGCGGGGCGCAGTTTCTGCTCGTCAATGTCGACATGGTGCTGCGGGGAGATCGGGCCATGGAAACCGCGCTTGCCAGCACCACGATGATGATCGTCACCTGGGCCGCTCTCGCTCTCGCTTGGCATCTTACAGCAAGGCGTTGAGTTTTTCTGGCGGATCGCGCGCCCGTCGCCGCATTCATTAACTAAGCGCCAACCCCCTTGCGCTATCCGTATTTCCACTATGCAGACGCGCAAAGACA
>JBCCOF010000075.1:0-13951 GCA_039025455.1 Pseudomonadota bacterium
AGGCTCAGCTGAAACCAGTCCTGACAGGTTATCCGGTTGCCCGACCAATTGTGAAAATACTCGTGCGCGATCACGCCTTCGACCGCGTCAAAATCGCCATCGGTCGCGGTGTCTGGGTCGGCCAGCACATATTTGGTGTTGAAGACGTTGAGCCCCTTGTTCTCCATCGCGCCCATATTGAAGTCGGAGACGGCGACGATGTTGTAAAGGTCAAGATCGTATTCGCGGCCAAAGGTCTCCTCGTCCCACTTCATCGAGCGGTGGAGCGATTCGAGCGCGTGGTCGGTGCGTTCGATATCCTCGGCGCGCACCCAGATATTGCATTCGACCTCGCGGCCCGAAACCGTGGTGAAAGGCCCCGACTTGGCAACCAGATCGCCCGCGACCAGCGCGAAGAGATAGGACGGCTTGGGCCATGGGTCGTGCCACTCGGCAAAGTGCCGCCCGTCGCCCAGATCGCCTTCATCCGTCTTGTTGCCATTGCAAAGCAGGATCGGGAACTGGTCCTTGGGGGCCTCCATCCGCACGCTGTAGGTCGAAAGTACATCGGGCCGGTCAGGGAAGAAGGTGATGCGGCGGAATCCCTCGGCCTCGCATTGGGTGCAGAGCATCCCGTTCGAGGCATACAGCCCCATCAGCGTCGTGTTGGCGCTGGGATCAATCGCGTTGAGGATTCCCACTTTGTGCGGCTCGGGCGAGAGCTTGAGCACCAGATCGGGGCCGTCCATCTCCCAATCGTCGGTCTCCACATCATCGACCATCACGCCCATCGGTGTCAGTCCGTCACCGCCCAGCCGCAGCTCGCCCGAGCTTTGCGCATCAGGGTTCGGCTCAATGGTCAATTCGGTGTAGACGCGGGTGTCTTCGATGCCGAGGTTGAAAGCGAGCTTTGTGTAAGGGACCAGCCACGGAAACGGCGTGTAATCCTCTCGCCGGATTACTGGCGGCTCTGCGGGAGTGGGGGTGTCGCTGGCGGTGATAGGGTCGGTTGCAATATCCATGGGGCAACGATTTAAATTGATTTTGCGCCGCGTCCAGCGGCAGTGACATCCGCAATGGCGCATTTGTTGATCTTTGGCCTGGGCTACACCGCAAAACGCATCGCCAATTCGGTGCGCGAGGCGGGTTGGAGCGTCGATGCGACGGGCAGCGATGGCAATGTCGATTTTGGCGACCGCGAGGCGGTGTTGGCCACGCTCAACACAGCGACGCATATCCTCTCCTCGGTCCCGCCGGATCGCACAGCGCAGAACGATCCAGTGCTGGAGAGTTATGGCGAGGCACTGAGAGGCCGCGCGCTGTTCTACCTCTCCTCCACCGGCGTTTACGGCGACCAACAGGGCGCATGGGTCGATGAGAGCACACCGACTGTGGTCGAGACAGGCGCAGGCCGCCGCAATGCCCGCGCCGAGGCCGATGCTGCTTGGTTGGCGAAGGACGCGCGGGTGTTCCGCTTGCCCGGCATTTATGGACCGGGCCGCAGTGCGCTCGACCGGGTGCGAGATGGCCGGGCGCGCCGGATTGATTTGCCGGGGCAGGTGTTCAGCCGGGTCCATGTCGATGACATCACCAGCGGCGTGGTTTCGGCGCTCACCCAATATGCTCCATCGGGCGCCTACAATCTCGGCGATGATCTGCCCGCGAGCGGCAATGCTGTGACCGAACATGCCTGCGCTTTGCTGGGACTGGAGCCGCCGCCGATGGAGACGCTCGAGCAGGCGAACCTGTCGGAAATGGCGCGCGGATTTTACGCCGAGAACCGGCGGGTGGCGAACGGCAAGGCCAAGCGGGTGTTGGGCTGGGAGCCAGACTATCCGACTTACTTCGAAGGGTTATCGGCGCTGCTTTGACCTTAAGGCCAGCACCATCCCGATCACCGCCAGCACCATCCCGCTCGCGGTGAGCCATGTCCATTGATAGCCCTCAAGCAGCGTCGAAAGCAGCATCGCCACGCTGATCGTCACAATCGAATTGTACGCCGTTCGGCCCGCGCCGATCTCGCGCACAAGATTGTAATGCAGCGGGAAAGTCACGACCGACCCGATCAACGCGAGATAGACGATCCCCGCCCAGTAATTCGCGCCGGTTGGCAAAGGCGGCGGCCCTGCGGTCACACAGGCGAACACCAGATCAAACGCCGTGCCATACAGCATCGCCCACGCCAGCAGGCTGACCATCGGCACCGCGCGCCCGGTCGGGTTCGCCTGAATCACATTGGCGACCGAGGCCGCGAGGATGCCGAGCATCGCGAGCACAATCCCGAGCGCGACATTGCCGCCGATGACGCCCGCATCGGGGTTGGACAGCCATTCATGGGCCAACAGAAACGAGACGCCGACAATCGCGATCGCGCTGCCAAAGGCAAAGCCGCCCTGCACCCGGTCGCCGAGGAAAATCCGCGCGAACAGGGCGTTGGGCACCATCAGTAAGCCGAACATCATCGCGACAATGCCCGACGTGACATAAAGCTCGGCGTGATAGACGAACAGGAAATTGCCACTGAACTGGAAAAGTCCCACCAGCCCCGCCAGCCGCTGTTCTGCTGCGGTCAACCGCAACCGCCGCTTCATGACGAACGCGACGAGGAACAGCGCAGGGGTCGCCAGCGCAAAGCGATAGAACACCGACCATGCCGCCGGAACGCCGTCAATCTGCCCGGTGATCACATACCAGGTTGAGCCCCAAATCGCGCCGGTCAGCAGGAAGGGGACAATCACCCGCCAGCTTAACATCGGGGTGAGGCTTGTGCTTTGCGAAGTGCTCACAGGGCAGCGATTGCCTTGCCCAAAGCGCTCGCATCGTCAGCGCTCGTGTTCCACGCGGTCACGAAACGCGCCGCGTCTTCGCCCCAATCGTAGAACGCGAAATCCTGCGCCCGCAGCGCCTCGCGCTCGTCGGCAGAGAGCGTCACGAATAGCTCGTTGGCCTCAACCGGATGCATCAGGCGGTCTGCGCATCCGCTGGCAATATCCTGAGCCGCGGCGTTGGCGTGGCGCGCATTGTCGAGCCACAGATCATCGTCGAGCATCGCCAAGATCTGCGCGGCGAGATAACGGCCTTTGCATTGCAGGTGACCGGCGCGCTTGCGGCGATAGCGGACCAGATCGGCCTGCTCGGGATCGAAGAGGACCACCGCCTCCGCCCCCATCGCGCCATTCTTGATAAAGCCGAAAGCGAGGCTGTGGACCGGCCCCGCAGCGACCGCTGCCGATCCGCCCAGAAAGGCGGCTGAGTTGGCGAAGCGCGCGCCGTCCATATGCAGACCCAGCCCTCGCGCTTTCGTGAACTCGCCCAAAGCCGCCAGCTCTTCGGCGCTGTAGCTGCGGCCATATTCGGTGGCCTGCGTGATCGCGACGGCATGGGGCTGAACCTGATGCACGTCGGGGCGGATCGGGTCGATCAGTGCAGCGATGCTTTCGGGCGTCAGTTTCGCGCCCTCGCCGCCGGTCAGCATCAGCTTCGCGCCATGCAGGTAGAAACCGGGCGCGCCGCCTTCATCAACCTCGATATGCGCTTCCTCGTGGCAGACCACGCCGCCATGCGGCTGCACCATCGTCGCCAGCGCCAGACAGTTTGCCGCCGTCCCCGTCGCCACCCAAAGCCCCGCGCATTCGCGCCCGAACAGATCGGTAAAGCGCGCATCCAACTCGGCAGACAAAGCGTCGCCGTCATAAGGGTTATCGGCGCTGTCGGCAGCCTGCATCGCGGCCCAGACCTTCGGGTGAACCGGCGCGGCATTGTCGGAGAGGAAGGGTTTCGGTTGGCTCATCGCCCAACGCCTCTAACGCGCGCGGGTTTTTTCACAAGATGCTCAGGCGCGCTCGAGCTGCGAGAAGTCGGTCGCCGCGATGGTCTTCATCACTTCGCGGCGAACTTCCCGCGCGCGCCCCAGCGGAACGCCGGGGATCGAAAACTGCCCTCCGGCCAGCCCCAGATGAAGCGTCGCATAGCCGCGCCAGCGCGACACCGGATCTTGCGCAATCTCGACCGAATGCAGCTTTAGCCGCGTGGAAATCTGGCTGCTCGGAGAGAGCAATCCGCGCGTCGCCATGATCTGATCGGCATCGATGGCATGGCGATGAAACTCCCACGCGTAAAAGTTCGCCGCAATCGCAATCACGCCCATGCCTATTGGGATCAGGAACAGGCCAAAGGGCGCGAAAATCGCGACCGGGATCGCGGCGAGGAAGAAGAAGAGTGACCCGAACAACGCGCTGTCATTGCGATATTGCTTGCTCGCTTTGTGCCAGTCGGCGTCCTCATCCGGCAGGTGAAACCCCGCCGCTTCGACGATGGGCGCAATCTCGTCCATCTTGGCAAAGGGCGCGACGACATGGCTGGACGCGCCCGCATCCTGAGCGAGGCTGACAAAGCGTAGATTGTGCCAGCCAAAGCGATAGCGGACCATGCCGGTCCCGATGCGCAGCCCCTGAACACGGTGGATCGGCATCACCACATCGGTCTTGGTGAAAAGCCCTCGCCGCCGCCTAAACCCTCGCGCAGTGCGTTCGAGCAGAAAGTCCCATTCGCGCACAAAGGTCCGCAACAGACCTGTCACCGAGCCGACGACAAAGACCGCGATCAGCCCGAGAATCGCGCTGACCACCTGCGCGGCGATGCCCATTTGCACGATCTCGGAGCCCTGCCCCTCGACCCAGTCTTCGATCAGGCCCGAATTCCAGATCGAAACCCCGGCAAAGCCATCGGCATATTGCAACAGACCCGCGAGCACCGCGAAAACCGCGAGCGAGAACTCGAAAGTGCCGAAGATAAACAGGCGGCGCGGGTCCATGGAGAACAGCGCATGCTCGGGTTCTTCCTGTGCGGTGGGCGCGGGCGTTTCGCCCTCGGCCACGGCGGCGGCGGCCTCGCTATCGCGCCGCTCGCGCACCAATTGGCGCAGGCGCTCGCCCTCTTCGACGGTTAGATAAGAGAGGCTAAGGTCCTCGCCCCCGCCAGCGCCGGTTTCAAATTTGACCGAGACGAGCCCAAACAGGCGCGGGATGAGCTTTTGCTCAAGGCTGACATCCTGAATGCGCTCATAGGGGACCGAGCGGGCAGAACGGCTGAGCACGCCGCTTTCGACGCGAATATCCTGCCGCCCGACCGTATAGGTGAAGCGCTTCCACGAAATATAGCCAAGCGCGCCCGAAACCGCCGCGATGGCCGCGACCATACCCAGTACCACGAAAATGAACGAAGCCGCTTCGCCGACGCTGAAGCCAACAAACAGTGCGGGCAGAACGCTGCTCGAAACCCCGCTCACCGCCCCGATCACGACGCTTAAGGGGGCGGTGTGTAGCGGCTCTTCGCCGTTCTGGCCCGGTTGCGTTTCAGGCGCGGCCGTCGTTGGGACCGAAACCCGCGCGGGATAACTCACGCCGGTTTCCGGCGTATCGGTTGGGCCGTCCTCGCTCACGGGCTCTCGCGCTTGATATGCGCGCGAATCTCTTCGCGCATGTCCTTGGCCAGCTCTTGTTCGAGCCCGGGTAAATGGACCGAAGCGTTGTGGCTGCCTGCCGTGTGCAAAGTCATGGTGGATATCTTGAAGAACCGCTCCAGCGGCCCTTGATCAACATCGATATGCTGTACGCGGCCAAAGGGCACCACCGTGTCCGAATGCCACAAAATGCCGCGCACCACGCGCAGCCGGTCCGCACTCATATTATAGCCGCGCGCATGCCAGCGCCGCGAAGGCAGGCGGATGATCAGGATCAGCGCGATCAGCAAGACAGGCCCAATAATGACGCCAGGCGGGAGCAGCGCTTCGGAGGAGGACACCTCCTCAAGAATCAGCGCGCCGATAAGGAAAGGGATCGCGATCAGAGTGGTGGTAAGCCGCAGCGCCGATTTGTAGTTGGGGTGGAGCTGGGTCAGCTCGCCATCAAGGTCATCGACCTGAGCGGGCGCAGTCTCGTTCGGGACGGTGGGTTCCATGCTCCATAAATGTGTCGCCTTTTGAGCCTACGCAAGCGTAAATTGGCAGGCGACATGCCGAAGCGATGAACCGCGCCTAGCTGTATTAGATCGGGCACGTCGGCGCGCCTATCCGCGCTGGTTAAACCGGCGTCCCACCATTGCCGCTGCGATATTGGTTTTTTGTACATCAATCGCGCCGCCTGCGATCCCCCAAGCATAGGCATCGCGCAGCCGCTGCTCCATCCCGTAATCCTTGTGATAGCCATAGCCGCCCATCACCTGCATCCCGAGCGCGGTCACTTCGCGCACGATTTCATTGGCGTAGCATTTGGCGAGCGAGCTTTCGTAGACCGTCGGCAGACCGTCCGGTTGCTCTGTCGCGTTCACCGCCGCCCGGTGGATCAACAATCGCGCCGCATCGACCTTCATCGCCATTTCAGCGAGCTTCATTTGAACGGCTTGAAAATCGACAATCGGTTTGCCGAACGCCTCGCGCTCCTTCGTGTAGGCCAGCGCCTGTTCCAGTGCCGCCGCCGCGACGCCGAGGCTCTGGGTCGCATTGCCGCAGCGCTCCAGCCCGAAGGCGCTCATCAGCTTACCAAATCCGCCCGCACCGATGATGACATTTTCGCCGGGCACTTTGACGTCCTCGATGGCATAATCGGCGGTCGGAATACCGCGAAAGCCCATCAGCTCCTCGCGCTTGCCGAACTGCATGCCCTCCATCTCTTTTTCGAGCAGGATTGCGCCGATGCCCTTGGCGCCAGAGAAGGGTGGCGCATCGTCGGTGAAGCGGCAATAGGTGACATAGTAATCCGAATGCCCGCCCCCGCTGGTCCAGCGTTTGTAGCCGTTCACGCGGTAGCCATTGCCATCAGCCACCGCTTTGGTCTTGAGGTCGGTCAGGGCGGTGCCCGCATCGGGCTCCGACATGGAAACCGCGACCACTTTTTCGCCCTTGATCACTTCAGGCAGAACCCGCGCTTTCATTTCCGCGCTGCCAAACCGCTCGATGGTCCGCACGGGGCCGACCAGTGCTTCAAACACCGGAAAAGCCACCGCATTGGAGATTTTCGCGAACTCTTCGAGCACCAACAGCGCCTCGATATGGCCAAGGCCCAGCCCGCCATATTCTTGCGGCAGATTGACGCCGAGAAAGCCCATCTCGCCATAGGTCCGCAGCATGTCGGCCGGGACCGGATAGTCCTTTTCTTCCATATCGCGGGCAAGGTCAGGCAGCTCCGCGCGGGCAAATTTGCGCGCGGTTTCCTGCAATTCGCGCTGTTCGTCTGTGAGTTGAAAATACATGCAGCTTTGATACACCCGTAAATGTCGAAGTCACGATCATTAAGAGGAGAATGGGCGATGAAGTTTCTAGATGGATTGACCGAACCCAGCTACGCGCTCATGCGCTTCTTTGCCGGCCTGTTCTTTGTTCAGCATGGAACGCAGAAACTGCTGAATTTCCCTGCCGAATTCCCTTATGAACTCAACGCTATGTCGACTGCAGCGGGGTGGATCGAACTGGTGCTCGGCCTCGCCATCGCGTTTGGCCTTTTCACGCGCATATCGGCCTTTCTTTCCAGCGGCATGTCCGCGGTCGGATACTGGATGGTGCATGGCGGCTTTGGCGTGGCCAATGACGGGGATTTCTTCCCTATCAACAACGGCGGAGAGCTCATAGCGCTCTATTGCTTCACCTTCCTGTTTATCGCCTGCCGGGGTGCTGGGTCATACAGTCTGGATGGGCTGATCTTCAACAAAAGCAGCACCGCCTGAGCCGCCTCTCGGCAGGAAACCGAAGCGCTGGGATTGGAAAGCAGTTCATTCGGGAGGCGCAGGCTCCCACAGCTGAATCGGATTGCCTTCTGGGTCGAGTAATGTCGCAAAACGGCCATTGGGGTATGCCGTTGGATCGACGGACACCTCAACTCCATCTGCGGTTAGCTGGGCCGCCATGGCATCGAGATCGGAGACGCGGAAGTTGATCATCCATGTTTTGCCTTCGGGGATCATGGTCTGACCCTCTTTTGGAAAAGGCGCGAAGATCGTTGGTCCAGACTCCTGCGTCCATGGCTGGTCATCATAGCTGGTTGGCACGGGGTTGATCCCGAAGTGCCTTTGATACCACGCCGAGAGCGCGGCGGGATCATCGGCGAGGAAGAAAACACCCCCGATGGCCGCGACTGTTTCACGCGGCTTCACGGGTTCGCCGGTAACAGCTTGGTTGGGTTTGGGATACGGATTGCCTGCTTGTGCGATCGACGGCACGCATATTGCCAAAACAACCGGGGTCAGAGCAATCGCGCGAAGCGCTGAGTGGCGAAAGGACATGTCTCACTCTCCTTTACAGGGAGAGTGACGCATCATGCGACAACTATCAAACAGGATTTGAGAAGAATGGTGCCCCGCAGGTGAGACACCTCGAACTCGATAGAGTTCGCAAGCGCGACCGCGCGACCGCAGATGCTTCATCGCAAAGCGATGAAATAGCATCGAGGAAAAGAAAGAATGGTGCCACGAGAGAGAATTGAACTCTCGGCCTCGTCATTACCAATGACGCGCTCTACCACTGAGCTACCGCGGCGCTTTGTTCAAGGCGCGCCCTATTGTCGGGTGCGCGCGCATTGTCAAGCAAGGCTTGAAGGGTTGAGGATGTAAGGCCAAGGCATTTCGCATGAATGAAGAAACGGGCAAGAATCTGTCGCGTGAAGAGCGGCTGGCAGCAAAACTGCGCGAAAACCTTCGGCGCAGGAAGGCGCAATCGCGCGAGCAGGCGAGTGATTCGGGCGCGGATGGGGTTCCCAAGCCGGACTCCGAAAGCTAGTGCACCGCTTCTTCTTGAGCGCCGGATCACCCGGTAAATCGGAGTAAAAATGCCCAAGCTCATTCTCGTTCGCCATGGCCAGAGCCAGTGGAACCTCGAAAACCGCTTCACCGGCTGGTGGGATGTCGATCTGACTGACAAGGGCGTTGCCGAGGCGAAGGCGGCCGGCGCGCTGATGAAGGACAAGGGCGTGCTGCCCACCACCTGCTTCACCTCGTTTCAGACCCGCGCGATCAAGACGCTCAATCTCGCTCTCGAAGAAGCGGGTCGACTATGGCTGCCCGTGACCAAGGATTGGCGCCTGAACGAGCGGCATTATGGCGGGCTGACCGGTCTCAACAAGCAAGAAACCCGCGACAAGCACGGCGATGAACAGGTCCACATTTGGCGTCGCAGCTTCGACACCCCGCCCCCGCCGATGGAACCGGGCAGTGAGTATGATCCGGGCGCGGATCCGCGCTATGACGGGATTGATGTGCCCTACACCGAGAGCCTCAAACTGACGATCGAGCGGGTGCTGCCCTATTGGCAAAGCGATATCCTGCCGGTCCTGACCAGTGGCGAGACTGTGATCATCTCCGCCCACGGCAATTCCTTGCGCGCGCTCGTCAAACATCTTTCGCAAATCTCGGATGAGGACATCACTGGCTTGGAGATTCCCACCGGCCAGCCGATCATCTATGACTTTGATACCGATATGGTGCCGGGTGAGCGCTATTATCTGAAGGATAGCTGAGAATGGGCGGCAAAGTAGCGATTGTGATGGGCAGCCAGTCCGACTGGTCCTGCATGAAATGCGCCGCCGATATCCTGAGCGAGTTGGAAGTCGAGCACGAGGCGCGGATCGTCTCCGCCCACCGCACCCCCGACCGGATGAATGCCTTTGCCAAGGGCGCGCAAGGGGAAGGGTTCGACGTGATTATTGCAGGCGCGGGCGGCGCGGCGCATCTGCCCGGAATGATTGCGGCGATGACGCATCTGCCGGTGCTCGGCGTGCCGGTTCAGTCAAAAGCGCTCTCGGGCATGGATAGCCTGCTGTCGATTGTGCAAATGCCCGCCGGAGTGCCCGTCGGCACGTTGGCGATTGGCGAGGCGGGCGCGAAGAACGCGGCCTTGATGGCAGCTTCGATTGTGGCGCTCGGCGATGAGGGCCTCTCGCAACGCCTGCAGGACTGGCGCGCAGCCCGAAGCGCGGCGGTTACCGAAGTGCCGGTCGACTGATGTTGGCTCCGGGCTCCACAATCGGCATTCTGGGCGGCGGCCAGCTCGGTCGAATGCTTGCCGTTGCGGCAACCCAGCTCGGCTATCGCTGCATCGGCTACGCGCCGCCGGGCGACATTGTCGCCAAACCTGTATGCGTTGACTTTTTCGAGAATGGCTGGGGCGAGAAAGACGCGCTCGCCGCCTTTGCCGCCCAATGCGACGTAGTAACTTGGGAATTCGAGAATGTCCCGATCAGCGCTGTCAGCGCGATCCCTGCTGCGATGCTCGCCCCCGGTCCCAAAGCGCTCGAAGTGGCGCAAGACCGGCTGAACGAGAAGCAGTTCGTCGAGCAACTCGGCGGAACCTGTGCGCCCTATATGCGGGTCGAAAGCGATGATGATTTCACGCGCGCGGTCGAGCTGATCGGCACTCCGGGCATCCTGAAAACCGCGCGCGATGGCTATGACGGAAAAGGCCAATGGCGCGTGGCCAATGCTCACGATGCGATGGGCGTGCGCTTTCCCGGGCGCCCCTGTATCTATGAGGCAATGGTCGAGTTCGAAGCCGAGTTCTCGGTCATTCTGGTGCGCGCGCAGGATGGCCAGACCCGCGTATGGGACTCGACCGCGAACGAGCATAACGGCGGGATGTTATCGCATTCGGTCTTGCCCGCCGGACCCGCGGTCGAAGCTCAGGTTGAAGCCGCCCGCGCATTGGCCAAGCAGACCGCAGATGCCCTTGCCTATGTCGGGGTGCTGACGCTTGAATTCTTCGCCACCAAGGCCGGCCCCGTGTTTAACGAAATGGCCCCGCGGGTGCACAATTCCGGGCATTGGACCATCGAAGGCGCAGCCACGAGCCAGTTCGAAAACCACATCCGCGCGGTCTGTGGCCTGCCATTGGGCGGCACCGAGAGCCGCTTTGCCAGCATCGATATGCGCAATATCGTTGGTGAAGAAGCGCTCACCGCGCATGAGATTCTTGCCGAGGACGGCGAGCCGCACCTGCATCTCTATGGCAAAAGCGAAGCGCGCGAGGGCCGCAAGATGGGCCATGTCACACGGGTGAGCCACGAACAGCCGTGACTATGGCGACAGACACTGAAATCGCGGCGAACCCCGCAATCGTGATGATCTATGCTCGCGCCGCCAATGGTGCGATTGGCAATCGCGGCACGCTGCCATGGCGATTGCCCGCCGATCTGAAGCGCTTCAAGGCGCTGACAATGAACAAGCCGATGATCATGGGCCGCAAAACATTCGAGAGCCTGCCAGGATTGCTCTCCGGGCGCCGTCACATTGTGCTGACCCGTCGGGAGACTTGGGATTCAACCGGCGCGGAGGTCGCGCGCTCGGCTGATGAAGCCCTTGCAATGGCAAATGAGGGCGGCTCTGACGAAGTGATGATAATCGGCGGAGCAGCAATCTACGACGTCTTCCGTCGCCAAGCCGACCGCATCGAAGTGACCGAAATTCATCAGGAATACACCGGCGACACCTTTATGAAGCCGCTCGATGCGCGGTGGGAGATGACCCACCGCGAAGACCATCCGGCCGAGGGCGACTATCCGGCCTACTCCTTCGTGACCTATCGCCGCGCGACGGATGATGGGGCCGATGAAGAGAACGCCGGCTGATGCGCTGGCTCGATCATCGCGAACCCGTTGCCGAAACGCTGCGCGGCGCTGTGATCGCGCTGGGCAATTTCGACGGCTTCCATCAAGGGCATCAGGCGGTCGCAGGCGAGGCGATTGAATGGGCCAAGGCAGAGGGCCGCCCTTCGATCATCGCGACATTCGACCCGCATCCCGTGCGCCATTTCAAACCCGATGTTCCGCCGTTCCGCCTGACCACGCTGGAGCAACGGCAGGAGCTCTATCTCGCCGCGGGCGCGACCGCGATGCTGGTGTTCCACTTCGATGGCGATCTGGCAGGCACCAGCGCCGAGGACTTTATCCGCACCATCCTGATCGAGCGTTTCGGCGCGCATGGCGTGGTGACCGGAGGCGATTTCACCTTCGGCAAAGGCGCGAAGGGCAATGTTGAATTGCTGCGGACCTTGGGCGGAGAATTGGGCCTGCAATCGCGCGTTGTCGAAGCGGTCGAGGGCGGCGGAGATGTGGTGTCCTCCAGCCGCGTACGCGAAGCTCTGCGCGCGGGCGATCCGCAACTCGCAGCGCAATTGCTCACCCGCCCCTTTGCCATTCGCGGGATTGTCGAGCATGGCGACAAGAACGGGCGCAAGCTCGGCTATCCCACAGCGAACCTCGCCATCGACCATTATCTGCGCCCGAAATACGGGGTCTATGCAGTGACCGGCACCATTCTGAGCACGGGCGAGCAGCTTCAGGGGGCCGCCAATATCGGCGTGCGCCCGCAATTTACCCCGCCCAAAGAATTGCTCGAACCGCATTTTTTCGACTTTTCGGGCGATCTGTACGGGCAAGAGATCGAGGTCGCGTTTCACCACTTCCTGCGCGGCGAAGCGAAGTTTGACAGCCTCGATGATCTGATCGTGCAGATGGACAAGGATTGCGCCGAGGCCCGCCGCCTTCTAAGCGCGCCTCGAAAGTGATTTGAGCACCATGAGCGACGACACAAACGCCAAGAGTTCCGGGCGCGATTACCGCGACACCGTCTTCCTGCCGAAGACCGCGTTTCCGATGAAGGCCGGCCTCCCGCAAAAGGAGCCGGGCATTGCCGCGCGCTGGCAGGATATGGACCTCTATCGCTCGATGCGGGAAGCGCGTTCGGGGCGCGAGAAGTTCATCCTCCACGACGGCCCGCCCTATGCCAATGGCGATATGCATATTGGCCATGCGCTGAACCATATCCTCAAGGACACCGTCTGCCGAACGCAGAACCTGATGGGCAAGGACGCGCCCTATGTGCCCGGCTGGGATTGCCACGGCCTTCCGATCGAATGGAAGGTCGAGGAGCAATACCGCAAGAAAAAGAAGAACAAGGACGAGGTTCCCGCCAGGGAGTTCCGCGCCGAATGCCGCGCCTATGCGCAAAAGTGGGTCGATACCCAGCGCGAGCAGCTGAAGCGGCTTGGCATCATGGGCGATTGGGACAATCCCTATCTCACCATGGACTTTCAGGCCGAGGCGACGATTGTTGCAGAGCTTTGCAAGTTTGCCGAGGCTGGCAATCTGTATCGCGGCTCGAAACCGGTGATGTGGTCGCCGGTTGAGAAAACCGCTCTGGCCGAGGCTGAGGTTGAGTATGAAGACCTGACCGACAGCCCGCAGATCGATTTGGCGTTTGAGATCACCGAGTGTCCGAATGTGCCCGAACTGGTCGGCGCGCATGCGGTTATCTGGACGACGACGCCTTGGACGATCCCGGTCAACCAAGCTTTGGCTTATGGGTCCGAAATCGAATACGCCCTCGTTCAAGAAGAAGAGCGCATCGACTCTGAAGAGGACACTTGGGTCGAAAGTGGTCGCTACGTTGTCGCGAGCGATTTGGTCGATGCCCTCAATGGCCGAATGAAAGAAAGCGAAGACCAGAATCTGCTCAGATTCAAGGTCCGTGAAACATTCTTAGGCAGTGAGCTGAAAGGTGCGAAGGCGGTCCACCCTATGTGGAAGCTTGGTGGGTTCTACGAGGCACCGCGTCCCTTCCTCGAAGGCGATTTCGTCACCACCGATTCAGGCACCGGCCTTGTCCACATGTCGCCCGATCACGGCGAGGATGATTTCGAGCTTTGCAAAGCGAACGGCATCAACCCCGTTTTCGCGGTGATGGACGACGGGCGCTATCGCGACGACTGGCTTTGGCTGGGAGCCGATGACACAGACGAAGACGGCAAGGAACGCCGCCGCTCGGTCATCAACAAGCCGTTCAACTCGCCCGAAGGCCCGATCTGTTCGGACCTGCGCGCGGCGGGTGCGCTGCTCAGCGCGAGCGCGGATTACGAGCATTCCTACCCGCACTCCTGGCGCTCCAAGGCCAAGGTCATCTACCGCTGCACCCCGCAATGGTTTGTGCCGATGGA
>JBCCOF010000076.1:0-13835 GCA_039025455.1 Pseudomonadota bacterium
GTGACGCGCGCCAGCTCATCGAGTTTGACTTCCTCTTCGAGCGGCATCCCGCGCGTGTGGATGGCGAGGATTTCGCGCCGCCCGCTCTGGTCCGGCACGCCGATCACAATCTCGCGGTCAAAGCGGCCCGGACGCCGCAGCGCTTCGTCGATGGCATCGGGGCGATTGGTTGCCGCGATCACCACAAGGTTGATCCGCATTCAGGAGCTGCGCGCGAAGGCCGAAGCCGAGCTTGGCGACAAGTTCGACATTCGCGGCTTCCATGACACGGTCTTGGGCGGCGGATCGGTTCCGCTAAGCCTGTTGGAGAAGCAGATCGATCAATGGATCGCGAGCGTCAAAGCGAGCTAGGCCTAGGGATCAGATGCGCGACACAAAAAGGGCGGCGAGGTGGTGTGCCTCGCCGCCCTTTTTCGTGTTGTTCTACGACTTGTGACGCCTTTTGCCGCCAGTTCTACGCCTTGTCTAACTGGCGGCCCAAGCCGCTGCTTTAACCGCCCTTGCGGCTGTTTGCAGCGGCTTCAATCACGTCTTCATCCCACGAAACCTGCGTTTGCGTTTGCGGGTTGAAGCGGGTGTTGGCGTAGCTAGCTGCTTCGGCTGCGGCGATTTCCTCAGCGGTCAGATGCTCGCTCGGCTCAAGCGCGAAAACGTCGATCCCGCGCGTGATTTCGGTGCCGTAAATGCGACCGTTGTACCAGTAGGACGACCAGAAGCCACCGACCACCAATTGCTCTTCGCTGATCGCACCGCGATCGAAATAGGCGATTTCCTTGGGTGCAGAGCTGTCAGTGAAGTCCATGACGCTGATCCCGCCCTGGTACCAGCTCTGCACAAACAGGTCGCGGCCCGGGACAGGGATGATCGAACCGTTGTGCGCGACGCAGTTTTCCTTGTCGCTTTGTGGTCCGGGCATCTTGTAATGGCTGCGGAATTCCAGCTTGCCATCGACGATGTCATAGATCGCGTTGGCGCCCCACGTCATCGGGTCCGATGCCTTGCAGCGCGGACGGCCACCGCCGCCCCACTCGTCGGTGAAGATGACCTTCGTGCCGTCATTGTTGAACGTGGCCGAGTGCCAATAGGCAAAGCCTTTATCGAACACCGCATCGATCCGCTTGGGCGCCATCGGGTTCGAGATATCCATCAGGATGCCGTTGCCCGAACAAGCACCTGCCGCAAGCTTCAGGCTTGGGAACACGGTGATGTCGTGGCACTGGTTGGTCTGGCGCGTGAACTGCGCGCCGTCTTCGCTTTCGCCGCCTTTCCAGAGGCCCGCAATCTCGCCAGTCTCTGCGTCAGCGAACACGCGTGGGCTGCTGATGATCCTGGACTGCGACGGGTCGGCTACCGGAATCGCGATCACATCGATGCTGAACAGCGCCGTGCGGCTGTCCGAGGGTGAATCGAAGCAACTTGCCAGCTCTTCCTGCGGACGAACGCGCGACGTGCCCGAGTTGTAGACAATGATTGTCTCGTCATCGGCGCTGACAACCGAGTGCGTGTGGCTGCCGCGGCAGGTCTGAACCTGCCCGACCTGGCGCACCGCGGTGAGATCGGAGATGTCGAAGATGCGAACACCGCGGAAGCGCTCTTCGCTGACATCGCCTTCGACGCCTTGCAGGCCGCAATCCACGCGTCCGCGGGTTTGTTCGACGCTCATGATGAGCAAATTACCGACGACCGAAACATCGCCCTGACCGCCCGGGCATACAACCGAGCTCATCAAGTTCGGTGCGCCGTCATCGCCAAGCTTGTAAATGTTGAAACCGTGATAGCTGCCTGCGACCATGATATCGTCGAAGAAAGCCATGTCGGTGTTGGCAAAGTCGAGCAACGGTGAACGCTCGGCAAACTGGGTCAGGCTTTCGCCACCACCACGCTCACCTTCACCCTCTTCGGCTTCGGTTTTCGCCGCAGCGAGCGCTTCATTGGCTGCAGCGATCACTTCGGCAAGCGCCGCTTCTACAGCATTCGTCTCGGTGGCTTCGCTGTCTTCGCTCTCGTCCTTTTTCCGCTCGCGTGGTGGGACAACAGCGCGCAAATCAGCGGGGTTCTCAGGATCGAAGAAGCCCGCTGGCTTGCTCAGGCTCACAACCTTGCGAAGGTTCATGATCGCTTCGCCTGCATCGTCGAAACCGGCGGCGAGCGACGCGCGCGCATCGCCGGAAAGACCGGCCAGCAGAACATCCATCCGGTCGATTTCAGAACGCTGATCGTTACGGATATCGCCGACAAAGCGGAACAGGATCGGATCGGCTGCAGTGCCGGGCTGGCTAAGCAGATCGGAAACCATATCCAGCGCGCCTTCGTGGTGCGCAATCATCAGGGTCAGGAAGAGACGATCAAACTCGACACCTTCGGCTGCGGCGAGCGCTTCCATCTGAGCAGGCGTCGCCATGCCAGCCATGTTCATGTGGCCCGAATGGCCTGCATGACCGCTGTGATCGCCGTCCATTTTCATCATCAACGGTTCGCCGCGCTCGCTGAGCCATTCGCGCATAAAGGTGATCTCGTCATCCTGGCTCGACTCGATACGGCCGCCAATGGTGACGATCTCTTCGGTGTTGGTGCGATCCTTGATCAGCTTTGCCATCTCGACCGCTTGCTGATGGTGGACGATCATGCCCTGCATGAAAGCCACATCGAATTCGGTGTAGGTCGCAACCGCAAGCTGCGTCGCTTCTTCAGCGGTCAGCGTCTTGCTGGCTTGACCCGGAGCGCCGGGCTGAACAATTGCCTGTGCGAAGGCTGCGGTGGAGCTGCTCAGCAGCATTGCGGTGATGATGGCGCGCGACCCGCGCGATGCAAAAGTCTTGGTGGTCATGGGGATCCTGTCAGTAAACGATTGCGACAAAGTGCCGTCCCGCGCCGCGCAGTCAAGAGTAAGCTTAACGCCGGCTTTGAACATTGTGACTGTGTAACATGTTAGTATCGCTCAGCCCTGTGATTCTGGCGTTTCATTGCGTTTGAGGGTTCACGGAGGCCGGCTATCGACGCAATCCCGGGTGAGGCCCGTCGTTTTGCGCGCACAATTCACCGCACCAGCCGAAGCGAGAGCTTGCCGCGACGAATCGGGCAACGTTAAGTCCGAGGCAATTCTCATCGGAGTATTGTCCCCTAATGATCTTCAAACGATGGACTTCCCTGTTCGCCGCAACCCTCGGGCTTGCACTCGCTGCTAACCCCGCCGCCGCGCAAGACACCGAACTTCAGGCAAGCTTCGATGATCTGCTCGGCACAGAGGTGCGCAGCCCGCAGACTTACGAAGCACAATACGCGACCGGTTTTGAACAGCGCATCGCCGAGCTAGCCGATGCGAGTCGGGGCCGGATCGGCGTGGCCGCAGTCGATATTTCGACCGGCGAGCAGATCATGGTGCTGGGTGATCAACTGTTCCCGATGGCTTCGACGAGCAAGATCGCTGTGGCGGCGGCCTATCTGGAAATGGTGGAACAGGGGAAATACACGCTTACGAGCGAATTTCCGCTCTTGCTTCCGATCCGCTCCGCCAAATATTCGACCAAGGCCGCGCCAGTGCGAAAGGGTAAGTCGATGGCGGCGATTGATCTAATCGAGATCATGATCACCCGCTCTAGCAACCCCGCGACCGATGCTTTGCTGGCCGCGGTTGGCGGCCCTCCCGCGGTCAATGCGTGGATGCGGCGTCAGGGCATCAATGATTTCAGCATTGATCGCGACATTGCGACCCTCGTGCGCGATGATGGTGAATACAATCCTGCGACCTGGATCGACCCGCGCGATTCGGCCACGCCGCGCGCGATGGTTCGACTGTTGCAGGGCTTATATCGCGGTGACTTCCTGTCCGATCAGAGTCGCCGTGTGCTGCTGGGCGCGCTCAGCCGCACGCGCACCGGGCGTCGCAGGATCGTCGCCAATATGCCGGCGGTTGCACGGGTGAGCCACAAGACCGGCTCGCTCAACAACACATCCAGCGATATTGGCATTATCGAGTCGCCAGATGGCCGCGCGATTGCTGTGGCGATTTACGTCACCGGGCAGGGATCGAAACTGGCCCGCGAGCGCAAGATCGCAGCGATTGCCCGCGCGCTCTATGATGGCTTCAGCGCCAAGGCCCAGAACCGCAGGGTCTGGACGGGCGCACCGCGTTCCGGCGGCTAAGCCTCGTAGACGGATGAGCGCATAAGAAAAGGCGCATAAAGAAAGGGCGGCACCTCGCGGTACCGCCCTTCTTTTTGGTTGCCCTTCCGCTTTGGAAGGACGCCGCAGCGATTACTCGCCTTCAGTTTCGCCGGTCACTGCGTCAGCAGCGTCTTCAGCGGTTTCGGTGACGGCATCAACAGCGTCGCCAGCAGCTTCGCCGGTTGCTTCAGCAGCGTCGCCAGCAGCTTCTGCGGTTGCGTCAGCAGCGTCGCCAGCAGCTTCAGCAGTTGCGTTGGCAGCTTCGTCAGCCATTGCACCAGCTGCTTCAGCGGCATCACCAGCTTCTTCAGCAGCTTGCTCACATGCAGCGAGACCCAGAGCCGAGGTTGCGATTGCGGCAGCAAAAACAAACTTACGCATAATATCAATTCCTTATTCAGCGAGTGAAATCCGCGCATCCCATCCCGGGGAACGCGGCAAGCCGAGTTTCTGACCCCCGACTCTGATTAATGTAATAGTGGCTGAAATATGGCATTGCAAGCCAAATAAGGCATTTTCGCCCCATTTATGCCTTTTTTTCGCCTCATTTTGCCCGATTTTACAAGTTGCGCCGCGCGCACCCCTGAGGAAAGCAGGCCAAACTGCGCCAATTGCGGGCTTACACCTGCCAAGCCGCGTGCTAGCAGCGCTTTATGGCAGAACAGCAACAGCATCTCTACCTCGTCGACGGGTCCTCATACATATTCCGCGCGTATCATCGCCTGCCACCGCTCACCGATCCCGAGGGCACTCCGGTGGGCGCGGTCTATGGCTATACGACGATGCTGTGGAAGCTCGCCGATGATCTCGATGCCGCCGAGGGGCCAACCCACCTCGCGGTTATTCTCGACAAGGATTCGAAGAGCTTTCGCAACGATATTTATCCTGAGTACAAGGCCAATCGCCCTCCCCCGCCCGAAGATCTGCGCCCGCAGTTCCCCCTGATCCGCGATGCGACCCGCGCGTTCAGCCTGCCTTGCATCGAAGAACAAGGCTTGGAAGCGGACGACCTGATCGCTTCCTACGCCCGCGAAGCTCAGCGCAAAGGATGGAACGTCACCATCGTGTCTTCTGACAAAGACCTGATGCAGCTTATCGGCGAGGAGGGTGGTGCGAGAATTGATATGCTCGACACGATGAAGAGCGCGCGCATCTATATCCCCGAAGTCGAGGAGAAGTTTGGAGTCACCCCCGATCTGGTCGGCGATGTGCTGGCTCTAATGGGCGATGCGGTCGATAATATTCCGGGCATTTATGGCGTCGGGCCAAAGACAGCGAGCAAGCTGATCGCCGAACACGGCTCACTGACCGCCGCGCTCGATCAAGCGCCCGACATGAAGAAATCGAAGCTCAAGGAGCGGCTACTCGAAGGGCGCGAAGATGCCGAGTTGAGCCGGGTGCTGGTCACGCTCAAGGAAGATTGCGACCTTCCCATCGCGCTTGAGGATATGCGGATCGAGGGGATTCCCCCCGATCCGCTCGCCGATTTTCTTAAGAAGCACGGCTTCACTTCGCTGCTAAAGCGCTTGGGTGCCGGTTCCGGCAGCCCCGATCGCGCGACCGACCTTCATCCGGCCAAGGCCGACAAAGCGGGCGATGCCGGCGACGCGCAAGGCAATCGCCAGCCGCTCCCCGAAATGCCCCCGGTGGATCGCTCGGCCTATGAAACGGTGCAGACGCTGGAGCGGCTGGAAGAATGGGTCGAGCGCGCGGTGGCTGCGCGGGTGGTGGCGGTCGATACCGAGACGTCTTCGCTCGATGCGATGCAGGCTGAACTGGTCGGGATCAGCCTCGCGCTGGGGCCGAACGATGCGTGCTATATTCCGCTCGCCCATGGCGGCAGCGATATGTTTGCGGACAAGCCGGAGCAGATCGAGCGGACGGATGCCCTCGCCGCGCTTCGTCCGATGCTGTCCGACCTTTCGGTGCGCAAGCTGTTCCAGAACGGCAAATATGATCTCAACGTGCTCGCCCGCTACGATGTCACCGTCACCCCGATCGAAGACACGATGGTGATGAGCTTTGACCTCGATGCCGGACGCGGAGAGGCAGGGATTGGCGGCGGGCACGGCATGGACGAGCTGTCGCAGCGCCATCTCGGCCACACGCCGCTGGCGTTCAAGGATGTGTGCGGGACCGGCAAGAAACAGATCCCCTTCGGCGAAGTGCCGCTCGACCGCGCCACGGAATACGCCGCAGAGGACGCCGATGTCACATGGCGGCTGTACCAACACCTCAAGCCGCGCCTTTCCGAAGAAGGCGGCACCAGTATCTATGAGCGCGTCGACCGCCCGCTAATCCCCGTTGTGGCAGGAATGGAGCGCGAAGGTATCAAGGTTGACCGCACGCGGCTGGCCAAGCTGTCGGAGGAGTTCGCCAAGGAGATCGGGCGGCTCGAAGGCGAGATTCACGAGCTGGCGGGTCAGGAATTCGCTGTCGGCAGCCCCAAGCAACTTGGCGAGATCCTGTTCGACAAACTTGGCCACAAAGGCGGCAAAAAAGGCAAAAGCGGACAATATTCGACCGATCAATCGGTGCTCGAACGGCTCGCTGGTGATGGCGCTCCGATTGCCAACAAAGTGCTCGAATGGCGTCAGCTTTCGAAGCTGAAATCGACCTACACCGATGCGCTGCAAGCGGCGATCAATCCGGACACGCAGCGCGTGCACACCAGCTACTCATTGGTCGGGGCGCAGACCGGGCGATTGTCGTCGACCGATCCGAACCTGCAAAACATCCCGATCCGCACCGCCATCGGGCGGCAAATTCGAGAGGCCTTTGTGCCCGAGGAGGGGAACACGCTGCTGGCGGCGGACTATTCGCAAATCGAGCTGCGACTGGCGGCGCATATGGCTGGCGTGGACACCTTAAAAGAAGCCTTTGCCAATGGCGAGGACATCCACGCGCGCACCGCGACGGAGATGTTCGGCGAGGTCACCCGCGACACCCGCGCGCGCGCCAAGACGATCAACTTCGCGATCCTCTATGGCATTTCGCGCTGGGGCTTGGCGGGTCGGCTGGAGGTGGAGCCGGACGAAGCGCAGGACATGATCGACACCTATTTCATGCGCTTTCCCGGCATCCAGCGCTACATCATGGAAACGCTGGAGACGGTGCGCGAACAGGGATATTCCGAGACTTTGTTCGGGCGCAAAACGTGGTTTCCCCGCATCGCTTCGAAGAACCAGGCCGAGCGGCAGGGGTCGGAACGCGCGGCGATCAACGCTCCGATCCAAGGCACCAGCGCTGACATCATCAAGCGCGCCATGGTGCGGATGCTGCCCGCCTTGCGCGATGCCGGACTGCCCGATGTGCGGATGCTGTTGCAGGTTCACGATGAATTGGTGTTCGAACTGCCCGAGGGCGACATCGCCGCCGCGTCTCCGATTATCGAGCGCGTTATGGCAGAGGCGGCTTTGCCCGCGGTCACGCTTGACGTGCCACTCGCCATCGACATTGGGACTGGCGCGAGCTGGGACGCGGCGCATTGAGAGAGACTGACGATATGCCGTTGTTTAGGCCGCGCGAACAACAACTTGAAATTCTCTTGCGCGATTTGCGTCCAGTTTCACTACTCTTGGGTCTTGTGTACAATCACACCCAGTACCCACACTTATTTGAGAACGAGGTTTCTTGTGAATTTGTTCTAGCCGGGATCGAGCGTGGCTCATCCGACAGCGTGAAGTCAGAATTCAAGGATTACAGCGCCCGTTGCAATGAATGGCTCTGTGAAAACAATCTCGTCGCTGCGGCACTGGCTCGTATTGAGTCAGTCGGATTGCGATACAAATTCTATGTTTCCGATCAATGGGGAGCTTACTTTTCTGCCCTTGGTGTCTGGGCCGATGAGAAGGCGATTGCCCGCCTAGAGGGCTTGGCTGCCGACGACACAGGCATATTCAAACCGGCGGAACGAGCGGAAGCAGCAGAGAAGTTTCGCATTTTCATGGCCCGCAATCACAGCAAAGACTATCTTGCAAATCGTGAAATCTTACCGGATGTTGGAGGCTCGCCATACTGCGACCCATGCAGCTACCGAAACACCTGATCCGCCAGCTTAGTCATGCTTTTTTGCGTTGGTCGGCTCGAGCGTCTCGGGCGCGAAAAACCCAATCGGGGTCGCTTCGGCAGCGCGCTTCTTCAGCTCGCCGCGCATCTTGCGATATTCGGCTTCCATCTTGGAGGTCACGGTTGCGCGACTGTCTTTCAGCGCAGCGTCGAAATCCTCGGCCGCCACTTCGGTGACCTCGCCGCCCAACCGCCGCAAAGCACCCAGTCCCGCGCGGCGCACCACATCTTCCAAGTCCGCGCCGGTGAAGCGCTCGGTCTTGCTCGCGACGTGCTCCAGATCAACATCATCGGCGAGCGGCATATCCTTGGTGTGGATGCTCAGGATATGCTTGCGGCCCGCCGTGTCGGGCGTGCCGACATAGACCAGCTCGTCAAACCGTCCCGGACGCAGCAGCGCCGGATCCACCAGCGTCGGGCGGTTGGTCGCGCCGATCACGATCACCGATTGCAGCTCTTCTAATCCGTCCATCTCCGCCAGAATGGTGTTGACCACGCGGCCCGTGACCTGCGGCTCGCCCTGACCCGAACCGCGCGCGGGGACGAGGCTGTCGATCTCGTCAATGAACAGCACGCAAGGCGCAACGGCGCGCGCGCGCTGAAACAGGCGGGCGATCTGCTGCTCGCTCTCGCCATACCATTTGGACAGCAGGTCGGAGCTTTTCATCGAGATGAAGTTGGCCTCGGCCTCTTTCGCCACCGCCTTGGCGAGCAGCGTTTTGCCAGTGCCAGGAGGGCCATAGAGCAGGAAGCCTTTCGCGGGCCGGATGCCAAGCCGACGAAACGCATCGCCATTTTTGAGCGGGAGTTCGATCCCCTCTTTGAGCTTGTCGATGGCATCGCCAACACCGCCAATGTCGTCCCAGCCAACTGTCGGCATCTGGACCATGACTTCGCGCATGGCAGAGGGTTGAATACGCTTGAGCGCCGACATGAAATCGGCACGGGTGACGCACAGGTCCTCAAGCACGTCTGGTGGAATGGTCCGCGCATCAAGATCGAGCCGCGGCATGATCCGGCGCACCGCATCAATTGCCGCCTCGCGCGCAAGCGCCGCGATATCGGCGCCGACAAAGCCATGCGTGACGCGCGCCAGCTCATCGAGTTTGACTTCCTCTTCGAGCGGCATGCCGCGCGTGTGGATGGCAAGGATTTCGCGTCGCCCGCTTTGGTCAGGCACGCCGATCACGATCTCGCGGTCAAAACGCCCCGGACGCCGGAGCGCTTCGTCGATGGCATCGGGGCGATTGGTGGCCGCGATCACCACAAGGTTGGTGCGCGCTTCGAGGCCGTCCATCAGCGTCAGCAACTGGGCGACCAACCGCTTCTCCGCTTCGCCGGGCACTTGCGTGCGCTTGGGCGCGATTGAGTCGATCTCGTCGATAAAGACGATGGCGGGCGCGGCGCGGGTGGCGGCTTCGAACACCTCGCGCAGCCGCTTCTCGCTCTCGCCATAGCCGGAGCCCATAATCTCTGGCCCGTTGATGGTGAAGAACTCCGCATCGCTCTCATTCGCCACCGCTTGCGCCAGCCGGGTCTTGCCGGTTCCGGGCGGACCGTGCAGCAGCACCCCCTTGGGCGGATCGACGCCGAGGCGGGTGAACAATTCGGGGTAGCGCAGCGGCAGTTCGACCATCTCGCGCAGCGCCTGAATGGTGTCCTCCATCCCGCCGACATCATCATAATTGACCACCGCACGCGCATCGCGCGGCTCTTCGAATTCGGTGCGAAGCTCGACCTCGGTGTTCTCGTCGATATGGACAATGCCCTTAGGCGAAGTCGCCGCGACCGAAAGTCTGATCTGTGTCAGCGCATAGGCCGGCGCGCGCAGCAATTGGCGCACATCCGGCGGCATGTTCTGGACCGGCTGTTGCCCGGTGGTCGCGACGGTATCGCCAGCGAGCAGGGGCTTGCGGAAGAAATTGCGTTTGAGCGCTTGGGTTGGACCTTGCAGCCGCATTTCGCGCTGCGCCGGAGCGAACACCACGCGCGTTGCCGGACGCGATTCGGCCACTGTAATCTCGACATGCTCGCCCGACGCAGCCTCGGCATTGCCGCGCTGCAACCCGTCGAGGCGCACGACATCGAGCGAATCGTCCTCCGAATACGCCGCCATCGCAATCGCAGCCGTCGAGCGCTTGCCGGTGATCTGGACGACATCGCCTTCGGTAATCCCGAGTTCCTGAAAAGCAGAGCGCGGCATGCGGGCGATGCCCTGTCCCGATTCCTCCTGGCGCGCAGGCGCTACTTGCAATCGCGCGGTGCGGCTGGGGGGATTGGCGTCGGCATCAGCCATGCAGAAGTCCTTAAGAAGCAAAGCGAGTCGCAAAGCGCGATGGGCTCAGCTAGCTAAGGAGCCGGAAAGCTGAATGCAAATTGACTGACGTATCCCGTGGCGGGTCAGAAATTTGATAGTTCGGTAGAATACGGCCAGCCGCTGCCTGATGCCCCTTTATCGAACGCAGACAAAAAAAGCCCGGCGCGGGGCCGGGCTTAAAAGTTTGGGAGAGGATGCCTGAAAGGCGGGATCAGATATCGGGATGTCGGTGATTTTGTGCAAGTGCGAAAGCCGCATATTAAGTTGCATATTTATCAATCAATAAGTGCGTATTTGATCGAAAATGCGATTTTTTGCATATTTTATGCCTAAAATATAGACATTAGCCTGAGAAATACGCAAGATTTCGCGCTTGTTCTGATGCATTGCAACACAGTGACTGGCTTGTCAGGACGACTCACAGAAAAAACCGCTTGTCCAGACCACACCTGTTTCCACGCTTAGCGTGACTCGTGCATTGCGACCTATTATCGGTGCACCACGGGCCAAGATTGGCCGTCAATTACCTTCACAGCCTTAGGGTTACCGACATGAAAAAGCTCTATCCCGACGCCGTCTCCGCGCTCGAAGGCGTGCTGACCGATAATATGCTCATCGCCTCAGGCGGGTTTGGGCTTTGCGGCATTCCGGAGCGGTTGCTTGATGCCGTCCGCGACAGCGGCGTCACCGGCCTGACCTTTGCCAGTAACAATGCCGGGATCGACAATCAGGGCATCGGCAAGCTGCTTCGCACCAAACAGGTCGCCAAGATGATCAGTTCCTATGTCGGCGAGAACAAGGAGTTCGAGCGGCAGTTTCTTTCGGGCGAGCTCGAGGTGGAATTCTGCCCCCAAGGCACTTTGGCCGAGCGGATGCGCGCAGGCGGCGCGGGTATTCCGGGCTTCTACACCAAGACCGGTGTCGGCACGCAGATTGCCGAAGGCAAGGAAGTCAAACAGTTCGATGGAGAGGACTACATTCTCGAACGCGGCATTATGGCTGACCTTTCGATTGTAAAGGCATGGAAAGCGGACGAGACCGGCAATCTTGTTTTTCGAAAGACCGCACGAAATTTCAATCAACCCGCCGCGACATGCGGCAAAGTCTGTGTCGTCGAGGTTGAAGAGATCGTCCCGGCTGGTTCTTTGGAGCCCGATGCAATCCACTTGCCGGGTGTTTATGTGCAACGAATGATCTTGGGCGCGCCCTATGACAAGCAAATCGAGTTCCGCACCACACGCGAGCGAGAGGACGCGTGAATTTCAAGGGCACCAGTCGAATAGCTTTGGTTGTCCTCGCTGCGATGACGCTGCAGGGCTGCGTGGCTGCCGCTATCCCGGCCTTGGCAGGTGCAGCTCTGGTCCGCACACAGACCGACGGCGAGGATGTGAGCGGTGATGATGCGCAGGGCAACGGAGCTGCGGCTGACACTGTCGCGATCCCAATGCCGACCCAAGATGCCGCGGAGGCGACAATTGCACCCGCTTCCGCACCGACACCTGAGCCCGAATTGGTCGCGCCGCCCGCTTCGCTTTCGGCGGGCAATTCGGATCGCATAAAGGCTGTCATTATCGGTGCTGCCCCGCCACCTTCAGGCGAGCCAACCGCTGCGACCTCGCCGACCAAACCACTCAGCGGCGCTTTCCTTCAGCTGATTACCTTTGCGGGCGATTATGTTTCGGCCAATGCTCCATCGGGAACACTGGAATCGGCCATTTTGAAAGACCCTGCATCGCTCACTCCGGTGCGCGAAGAATGCACTATTTATAAGCCCACCATTCTGATCGATCTTGATACCGAAACCGACGGGACCGGACCGATCACCGCCCCACCCAATCCTGCATTAGGTCAGGGTCTTCAATCATTGCGCGACAAAGGTGTTGAGATAGCCTGGATTTCTGAGCGTTCAGCGGGGCAAGCGGGCGACATTCGCCTGGCTCTCAAGCAGAGCGGTATCGACCCGCAGGCGCGCGATACACTATTGATGATGCGCTATCCCGGAGATCGCAAACAGACGCGGCGCGAAGAATTGGCGAAATCAGCCTGTATCATCGCCATAGCGGGCGACAGCCGCGAGGACTTCGACGAGCTTTACGAATATCTGGTCAATCCTGACGCCGCCCTCGCGCTCGAAGAATTGATCGGCGACGGATGGTTTCTGGTACCATCCGTACTGGGGGAGGCCGAATGATGCTTGGTTCGCTGCGCGCTCTTCTCTTTTCGCTTGCCTTGCCCGCAGCCCTGCTGCTCATGCCGAGCGCAGCAATGGCGATGGACGACGACAGCCCGGTTGTTTCATTGAGGCACTCCCCATGGCTGGCTCTTCGGTTTGAGCAGGATGGCAAGGAGGTTTTGCTGCGCCGGGGTGAGGCCCTGAAATCCTCGGTACAACTTAAGAAGCGTCCCTTCACGATTGTGCTGCCGGTGCGCGGGGAGGATGACACCTATTGGATCACTGCATGGAGCGAGGCCTCGATCTTTGAAAAGATCATCAACAAGCCTCAACCCGTGCTCGACATGCCTTTGTTCTTTCAACCGGGTACCAGCATGGCAGATTCCCGCGCCGGATCGGGGCGATTGATGCTGAGCGAGCAAGGACACCACTTTCTCAACGGCATTCGCCTTGGCCCCGACCTTGATCGCCACACGTTCCATGTCTCGTCCGTGCTGGACACAGATCTGGACGGTGAAAGGCGCGATCGCCCCATCCAGAAGGTGGACGGTCCGATCTATCTCGTGGCTTGGTTTGACGAGAACGATGATCAAGAGATCAACTATGGCGAATACGAATATCTGGTTTTGAACTTTCGCTAATCCCTCAATGCAATCGGCTCCACTCTCAAGGAATTCACACCATGGCTGACCCCGTCACCCCGACCGGCTGGACCCGCGATCAAATGGCTGCGCGCGCGGCGCAAGAGCTGGAAGATGGCTATTACGTCAATCTCGGCATTGGCATCCCCACGCTGGTGGCGAACCATATCCCCGAGGGGATGCAGGTGACGCTTCAGAGCGAGAACGGGATGCTGGGGATCGGGCCGTTTCCCTATGAGGACGAAGTGGACCCAGACCTCATCAATGCGGGCAAACAGACCATCAGCGAGTTGCCTCACAGCGCCTATTTCGACAGCGCGACCAGCTTTGCGATGATCCGCGGCGGGCATATCGATCTGACCGTGCTGGGCGCGATGGAAGTCGCTTCCAACGGCGACATCGCCAACTGGATGATCCCGGGCAAGATGATCAAGGGCATGGGCGGAGCGATGGATCTGGTCGCGGGCGTCAA
>JBCCOF010000077.1:0-13783 GCA_039025455.1 Pseudomonadota bacterium
CCACCTTTATGGTCGAGATGGTCGAAACCGCCGCAATCCTTGCGCAGGCGACCCCGAACAGTTTCGTGATACTCGATGAGGTCGGGCGCGGCACTTCGACCTATGATGGGCTGGCGCTCGCTTGGGCGGTGGTCGAGGCGGTGCATTCGCGCATTGCCTGCCGGTGCCTGTTCGCGACGCATTACCACGAGCTCGCGCGGCTTGCCGACAGCTGCGAGGCGCTTTCGCTTCACCATGTCCGCGCGCGCGAATGGAAAGGCGATCTGGTGCTGCTTCACGAGCTCGCCGAGGGACCAGCCGACCGCTCATACGGACTGGCCGTGGCAAGGCTCGCCGGTGTGCCGGATCCAGTGGTTGAACGCGCGCGGCAGGTTCTCGCAAAACTCGAAAAAGCGCGCGAGGATACGGGCGGCATTGCGGCGGGGCTTGGCGATCTTCCGCTCTTTGCCGCCGCCGCGCCCGAACCCGAAGCAAGCGAAGCCAGCCCCGAACAGGTGCTGGCTGAGCGACTGCGCGACGCCGATCTGGATGCGCTGTCTCCGCGCGAGGCGCTTGACCTGCTTTATGACCTGCGAAGCGGCCTGATTTCCACCAATCCTTAACCCTAACCGCGCTATTGCATGCCTCATGTCGAGGCTTCTATTCGAAAACAGCAACATGGCGCTTGGCTTCGCGGGCGTCATTGTAGGTGGCGCGGCGGTTTTCGCGCTCTTTTCCGGATCGCTCGATACCGCGCTGAGCGAACGCGGCGAGCAGGAAGCGCCCGCCGACGATGCGCCTGTCGTTGCCGAGAAGCCCGCGGTCACCACGCCTCAGCCCGAAATCGCGGACTTCGCGCCCGATGAAGAACTGATCGACAACACAAACGGTTTTGATCCAACACCGGGAGAAACGGTGGAGATCATTCAACCGAATGCCGAGCCCGGAGATCCGGGCCCTCCGCCCGAAGGTTTCGAGAGCACAGCCCCACGGTCATCATCCGCCAGAAACAATGGCGCACGGGCGAATGCAGCACCCGTGCGACGGCTGCCTACAGCGCCACGTCCTCAAGGCTTGAAGACAGCAGAAACGCCAAGCCGTTCCCGAGGCAACGGGCCTTAATCTAAGGCGCGAGCTACGTGTATTTCTGCGCGGAACGTGGCCAACACGCTCAGCGTGTCGGCACCGGCTCGTCGCCTGAATAATCGTAAAAACCGCGACCGGTCTTCTGGCCCAGCCAACCCGCTTCGACATATTTCACCAGCAGCGGTGCGGGCCGATACTTGCTGTCGCGCGTCGTGCGATACAGCACGTTGATAATGTCGAGACAGGTGTCGAGTCCCACAAAATCCGCCAGTTGCAACGGCCCCATCGGGTGATTGAGGCCGAGGCGACAGCCCTTGTCGATATCCTCGATACCAGCCGTCGATTGGCCCAGCACAAACACCGATTCGTTGATCATCGGAAGCAGGATACGGTTGACCACAAAGCCCGGCTCGTCCTGACTAAGCACAACCTGCTTGCCCAGCCCCTCGGCGAACATGGTCACGCGGTCTGTGGTAACTTGCGCGGTTGCAAGCCCCGGAATGACCTCGATCAGCCCCATGACGGGGACAGGGTTGAAGAAGTGCAGCCCGATAAAGCGCTCTGGATCGGGCGAGTGGTTGGCCATGCGTGTGATCGGGATCGAGCTGGTGTTTGACGCCATGATCGCGGTGTCGGCCAAGACCTTGCCGGCTGCCTCGAAAATCGCCTTTTTGATAGGCTCTTTCTCGGTCGCGGCTTCGATGATCAGATCGGCATCCTGCATCGGCGTATAATCGCCAACGGGAGTAATCCGGGACAGCAGCTTTTCAGCCTCATCGGCTTCGATCTTTCCGCGTCCAACCAGCTTGGTCACCGCCTTTTCAACCCGCGCCTTGCCGCCTTCTGCCGTCGCAAGGTCGATGTCGGAGAGAATTACCTTCATGCCCTTTTGCGCGACAGCTTGCGCGATGCCGGTGCCCATCTGACCGGCTCCGATGACAGCGATATTCCGCACAGCAGCATTCCCTCTTCGCAAGTGCAACAAGAGGGCGCCTGTTAGCGGCGATCAATGCGTCTGGCTAGGCCGTGTGGGCTCAGCGGTTAGCGCCCGGCACCCACTTCACGTCGGCGCGACCACTATCGTTCACCACCCGGGCCATTACGAACAGGAGGTCGGACAGACGATTGATATAGGCCAGAGCGGCGGGGTTGATCGCAGTCTCTCCGGCCAAGGCCGTCATCGCACGTTCGGCAGCGCGAGTGCTCGCACGCGCTATATGGACACGCGCTGCGCCTTCGGTTCCGCCGGGAAGGACAAAGCTGGTAAGCGGTTCAAGATTCTCGTTCAGAGTATCGATTTGCGTTTCCAGCCATTCGGCTTGCCCTGCAACGATCCGCAAGACCATTTCGGACGGCGTGAAATCGCCATCCTCGCTCGGCGTCGCAAGGTCTGCGCCCAAGTCGAACAGATCGTTTTGCACCCGCGTCAACATGGCGCGATGCGCTTCATCAGTGATGCCGCAAATCGCGAGACCTATCGCACTGTTGGCTTCATCCACGGCGCCGATCGCATCGATCCGGGCCGAGTGTTTGGGGCAACGTGATCCGTCAACCAGGCCGGTTGTGCCATCGTCGCCTGTGCGGGTGTAAATCTTGTTCAGTTTGACCATGATTGTGGCCTATGCCGCCGCCCGCGCAGGTCTATCGCGCGACCAGCATCAAAACGACGACGGCCGCAATGGCCAACCCCTGATACTTGATACGCGCAAACATCGCCTTGTTCTGAGCCATCTGCATTTCAGTGACCGTCTCGCCTTCGCCCGATTCAAGATCGATCTTGGTCGTTTGCAGAAACGCGATGATCCCCTTGATCAAAGAGACCAAGACAAGGATGCACAGGACAACGAGAACGGGGACAAGGACATAAATCATAAGACCCAAATGGTGCGCCGTGCGCTAAGTTCCAGTGCTGATTTTGGTTTCGCGCAATTCATCGGCAAGCTTTGACCCATCCTCGCCGTTTTCGCGCCGCTCTGACAAAGGAGGCGAGCCGCGCCGTTTGGCAAGCTTTTCGCCGTTCTCATCAAGCAGCAACTTGTGGTGATGCCAGTGCGGAACCGGCAGTCTGAAAAGCTCCTGCAGCAACCGGTGCACATGGGTCGAGGTGAACAGATCCATCCCGCGCGTCACCAAGGTTACGCCGTCAGCGGCATCGTCCAGAGTCGCGGCAAGGTGATAGCTGGCGGGCAGGTCCTTGCGCACAATCACGACATCGCCGAACTCGCGCGGGTCCATAATCGATGCGCCGGCAACATCATCGGTCCAGACCAGTTCGCCCACGCTTTTCATCGCGCGGTCAATGTCGAGCCGCAAGGCGGCCGGCTCGTCGGGATAGCGCGGCTGCTCGGGCGTGAGGCCTCTGGGAGATCCCGGATATTCGAACCCGTCAGGCCCTCGACGCGGCGGCAGTGCTTTGATCTCGGCCCGTGTGCAGGTGCAGCGATAGGCCAGCCCCTGTTCGACCAGCGCCTTTGCTGCCGCACGATAACTCGCCAGCCGCGTCGATTGCGCGGGAACTTCATGCCACTCCAACCCCAACCATTCGAGATCGCGGCGAAATTCGTCCGCCAGTTCGGGCCGCGAGCGTGGTCCGTCAATATCTTCGATGCGCAGTAGAAATGCCCCGCCCGCTGCCTTGGCAAGATCGTGCGCCACAATCGCCGAATATGCGTGGCCCAGATGCAGCGAGCCATTGGGGCTTGGAGCAAAGCGAGTGACCGTTTCCACAGCATCAGCGCATGGCACAGGGCGGCGCAGCTCGCCAACCCGCAAACGTCCCAACCACCCGCTCGAGTGAACAATCCCCTGACTCTCAAGCCGACATGATGCTCACATATCCGTGGATAGCCCCAGTGTCGCACCGTTGACTCTTTTCTCTGCCAAGGCATGTTTCGGTCAATCAGGGAGGAATGCAAAGCGTGTTCAAAGCCGAACTGATCGAAGAAAATGCGCAGTTCCGCAGCGCCGCGGACGACGCAACGCGCAACCTTTCAAGTTGCCCCGCGCTGGTTCTCAATGCGGATTACACGCCGCTTTCCTATTACCCGCTCAGCCTGTGGCCATGGCAGACGGCGATCAAGGCGGTGTTCCTTGATCGGGTCGATATCGTTGAAAGCTATGATCGAGAGGTCCACTCGCCTTCGCTCGACATGAAGATCCCGAGTGTGATCGCGCTGCGCCAATATGTGAAGCAAAGCGAGTTTCCGGCCTTCACGCGCTTCAACGTGTTCCTGCGCGACCGTTTTCAGTGCCAATATTGTGGCAGTGGCGAGAACCTGACCTTTGACCACGTGATCCCTCGCCGTCTGGGCGGGAAGACCACGTGGGAAAACATCATCACCGCCTGCGCGCCCTGCAATATGAAAAAGGGTGGCCGCACGCCCAAACAGGCGAATATGCCCGCGCAGATGAAGCCGATCCGCCCGACCAGCTGGCAATTGCAGCAATATGGAAAGTCCTTCCCGCCGAATTACCTGCACGAAACATGGCGGGATTGGCTCTATTGGGACATCGAGTTGGAGGCCTAAACAGGCCTATGCTCCCCACAATTCTGGTTTTTGAGACCCTCTGCTGAGGTCTAGCCTCTCTGTGCTCAAATCGCGTTGGAGGGGATTTCAGATGTTCACGCAGACATTCGTAGCGTTGGCGCTTGGCAGCGCGGCAAACATGTCGGTTGTATCGGCATGGGATGGGGTGGACACATCCAAGGTCAGCCGATTGGCTCTGCTCGAAAACACTCAAACACGCACACGGCGCCCGTCAATCAGCCGCGAGCAATTGGATGAGCATCGACGCTTGTCGAAACTTGTTTCCGAAGTGTTTCGAGACAGCCGTTACCACCGGTTTCAAATCCCATATGGCGAGGAAGATCCTGCCAAGCTGATCGAAGCGTCGCAGGAGCAACTGGCAAAATTCCGAGCCAAAATGGACGGCAGGGTCACACCTGAAATGATCGCTGCGACCAAGGATCCAACCAACCGCAGCATGGAACGCATCGTCAATAATGTGACCGATTGGGCCGCCAACATCTCCGCGGAGATAAGCCGCCGTGAACAGATACTCGACGGTCCGGACAAAAGTGCGCGCCAGAAAATCCTAGCTCAAATTCAGGTGCTCCATTTGGACGAGCAGCTGAAATACATGGCCGAACTCTTCGCAGATAATGATAGTTTGCGCCAAACCAAGCAGCAGTCAGCCGCTTTGATCGCCAGAGCAGGCAACTTCGAAAACCTAGCCCAAAACGTAAAGGCCGAACGCGCGGCGAGGATCGCCGATACCAGATTGGCACCGCCAGTGGTCCGAAATGCGGCGCTTGAACGCGATGCGACGCGGGCGCTCGGCGAAAGCGGAAGATTGCGCTCGGAACATCCCGGCTATCAGATCCTGAAGGTGCATCTTGCATCAAGCGGCTGGGACGTTGAGCGCAACGAGCTTACCGGACGGCCAATCCACCGCAAGCGCCAGGTCGACTTCGCGATCAAGACACCGGACGGCAAATGCTACCTCGCCATGGAGCTGTTCGAGCAGCAGCATCTGGGCGGTGGACGATATGGCGCGACACGCCATCTGGGCGGTGTCCAATGGGAAATGCTGTGCCAGAATGTGTGATGTAAAAAGGTGAAAAATCGGCGGATTTCTGCCTCTCACACCCGCAAAATCACATTTCATTAACCAAGATATGGTTGGTGATACCTATGGAATTGGCACGCGCATCTTACAGCGCCATGCGGGCGCTATGGCTGTTTGCAGCGCTCGCCCTGTGCGTGGTGTTGTGCGCGCTGCTCGCCGCTGCGCCAGCCAGCGCCGGGCGGCTCGAAGCGGGGACTTTCGTGTCACACGACACGATCAATGGCAGTCGCACTCCTGAACGGGTTGATTTCCAGCAGAGCTTCGATGTCCCGCCAATCGTCATCGCCCTGCCCTCACAAGCGGGCAACAACTCGGCCACGATCCGCATCACCAATGTAACCACAACCGGTTTTGACGAACTGGCTCTTGAACCGGACAATTGGGATGGCCGCCATATTGAAATGGTGGTGCATTACATCGCAGTCGAACCCGGACGCCATGTCTTGCCCGATGGCACCATCATAGAAGCCGGTAGGACAACAACCTCAGTGACCCAATTCGGATCCGGCTTTACAGGAGGCACGGCAGGGTGGGTCCCGGTGAGTTTCAGCGCGCCCTTGCCCTTTACGCCGACAGTTCTGCACCACCTGCAAACCGCCAACAGCGAAACCCGCAATGTCGCGCAGCAATCATCGCGCCCACACATCTCTTCGATTGCGCAGAACCCCTCGCTCTCAGGCTTCCAATTGGCGATTGATCGCAGTCAGGCCAACAGCGGCCCTTTCCCCAGCGCTGAGACCATCGGATGGATCGCGTTTCCAGCTGGCCAGTCCGGCACTTTCCCTGACATGGGCGGGAATTCGGTCACTTGGAGCGCTGTCACAACGGGGTTCAACATTCGCGGGTGGGACAATGGCTGTTTCTCGAATGGCTTTGGACAGACCAGCAGCACTGCGGTGGTCGTCGCCAAAAAGCTCTCGCGCAACAACGCTGATGGCGGGTGGCTGCGTTATTGCGCGGTCAACAATTCGACCATCACCTTGCGCGTCGATGAGGACCGCGATCAGGACAATGAACGCAGCGTGGCGACTGCCGACGCAGAACGCGCGGGGATTATCGCGTTCTCGCGCGATTTCCACGCCAATCTGCGCGCCGATCTCGATGTCACCAAACTAAGCTTTACAGCCGCAAGTTCAGCCAGCGAGTTCAAGCTGTCCGGTTCAACGGTCGAATATCTCATCACCGTCACCAACAATGGCAACGCGCCGCCGAATTACGACAGCGTGGTGGTGACCGAAGCGCTGCCCGGCGATCTGGCTCTGGTCGTGACCGACTTTGGAGTGGCGGGAAGCGGCCCGGTTCAGTTTTCCGAAGGCTCAACGCCGACGGGGCTGAATTGCAACTTCGTCTCCTTGGCGAGCCCAAGCGATTGCTTTGCCTTCTCCACCGACGGCAGCGATTTTACCCACACACCGGTCGATAGCGGCGATGGCACCGACCCCGACATCACCCATGTGCGCATCGTACCGAGCGGATTTATGGCAGCCAACACAGCCAGCGGATCGCCCAGCTTCAGGCTCCGCCTGCGCGGGCTTTTGAAGTGAGTTTGGGGCGCGCCCGGCGCGTCAGGTGACCGCCGCCCGCTGTTGGAACTCCGGCTGCTCCCATTCGCCGCTCGCCAAGACTTCAGCAAGGTGCCGCGCCGCCCCGGCCATATCCTCAAACCGCAGATAAGCGGGCGCGAAGCCAAGCCGCAGCACGTCAGGGTCGCGGAAGTCTCCGATAACGCCCCGTGCAATGAGCGCTTGGCAGATGGCATAAGCGTGATCGTGCCGGAAGCTCACATGGCTGCCGCGTGCAGCGCTGTCTTGCGGGCTGACCATGCCGAGGTCGAAGCCGTGCTTGGCGACGCATTCGAGGAAGAATTCGGAGAGCGCGCGGGACTTGGCCCACAGCCGCTCGACGCCGATCTCCGCGATCAAATCGACCCCCACTTCGAGCGCCACTAGGCCCAGAATTGGCGAAGTGCCACACAACAATTGCTCGATACCGGGAGCCGCTTCGTAATCATCGGAGAAGGCGAAGGGCCGCGCATGGCCGAACCAGCCGGTGAGCGGTTGCGCAAGCTCGGCATGGTGGCGCTCGGCGACATAGGCGAAGGCGGGCGCGCCCGGCCCTCCGCACAGATATTTGTAGCCGCAGCCGGTGGCGAAATCGGCGCCCACGCCATTGAGATCAACGGGCAGCGCGCCGGTGCTGTGCGACAGGTCCCACAAGACCAAAGCGCCCGCATCATGCGCCGCTTTGGTTAGCGCGGCCATGTCGAACATATCACCGGTCTTGTAATGCGCATGGGTGAGCAGCAGCAGCGCGACATCATCATCGAGCGCAGCGATCATCTCCTCGCGCGCGGCAAGGCGGCGGGTGGCCAGACCCTGCTGCTTCAGCCCCTGAATCATATAGATGTCGGTCGGGAAATTCCCTGGTTCGGACAGGATCACTGTGCGGCCCGGCTTCATGGCAAGCGCGGCGGAGATCAGTTTGAACAGGTTCACACTGACGGTGTCGGTGGCGATCACTTCGTGCGGCTGCGCGCCGATCAAAGGGGCAATCTTGCCGCCGATGCGCGCGGCCATGTCGAACCAATCCGCGTCGTTCCAGCTACGGATCAGGCCTTGGCCCCATTCCTGCTCGACCACGCGTTGCATCGCGGCGGGGGTCGCCTTCGGCAGACAGCCAAGCGAATTGCCGTCGAGATAGATCAAACCCTCGGGGACGATAAACCGCTCGCGAAATTCTGCCAGCGGGTCTGCGGCGTCGAGTTCCCGCGCGCGTTCAGTCACATGGTCAGCCATCGGGCAGCTCCCGCAGAATAGCGCGCACCGGCGAGGCATCGCCGCCCACAATCGGCAACGGCAGCGCGATCAACTCATACCGTCCCTCAGGCACATCATCGAGCACCAGCCCTTCGAGCACGCGCATGTCATGCTTGAGCACGGCCTTGTGCGCGTCCATCGTTTTGGAGGTCTGCGGATCAATCGAAGGGCCGTCGATGCCGACCAGCTTGACACCCTGCACCGCCAGCCACTCAATCGTCGCCGGGGCAATCGCGGTGGTGTCGGGGTCCCAAGCCTCGTGAGGGAAAGTCTCGAAGGTGCGGAACAACACGCGGTCGGCGCTGTGCAGATGCGGCAGGTCGGCAACTTCGATCAGCGGCCCGACGCCGCGCGCATCCACCACAAGGCACTCGCCGAGATACGGGACCAGCCCCACGCTCGCCATATCGGGCGCGTCCGGGTCATAATGCAGCGGAGCGTCGGCATGCGCGCCGGTGTGGGTTGATAGGGCCAGCGCGGAGACATTGACCGGAGAGCCCTCCTCCATCTGCCATGTGCGCGATTGCTGAAATGCGGTGTCGCCGGGCCAGACCGGCAGGCCCGGGCGAAGTTTCTGGGAGATATCCCAAATCCTTGGCGCGCTCATATCGCTGTCCTCACGCTCAATAATTCGGGAAAGAACGCCTGTTTCAGCACTCCTTCGAGATAGGGCACGCCGGGCGTGCCGCCCGTCCCGCGCTTGAAGCCGATAATCCGCTCCACGGTTTTCAAATGGCCAAAACGCCAGCGTTGGAAATGGTATTCGAGGTCGACCAGCTTTTCGGCCAGCTCATAGAGGTCCCAATGCGCTTGCGGGTCGCGGTAAATCGCAGCCCAAGCCTCTTCGACGCTCGCATTATGCAGGTATGGTGCGCTTAGGTCCGTTTCTGTCACGCTCGGGTCAATCACAAATCCGCGCCGCGAAAGCAGCGCAATCGCTGCGTCATAGAGGCTCGCACGCGCCGTTTCTATGCGCAAGCGATCACCCCAATCCGCGGTCTTGTCGTGCAGCCGCGCATGCTTGGCATCGCGCCCGCCCAACATGAATTCCATCATCCTGTATTGCGGGGACTGAAAACCCGATGACCCGCCCAGAAACGGGCGAATTTGGGAGTAATCATGCGGGGTCATAGTGCTCAGCACATCCCAGCTCTGGATCAATTGTTGCTGAGCGCGCGCAACCCGTGAGAGCATCTTAAAGGCCGGGCGCAAATGGTCCGCTTCGATGCTGACCCGCGCCTGAGTCAGCTCGTGCAGGCACAGCTTGAGCCACAGCTCGCTCGCCTGATGCACCACGATAAAGAGCAGCTCGTCATGCGCGCCGGATGCAGGGTGCTGGGCGGCGAGAATACGGTCGAGATCGAGATAGCTCGAATAGGTGACGTTGCGGGGGTTTGAACTGGCCATTGGCCTGCACTAGCCGCTCCTGCGGCGCGAGGAAACTACCCCTCGATCACGCGGGTCTCGGGGTGGTGCTTGTCGAGATGCTTCTTGATAATCCGCAGGTTCTTGGAGTTGGAGCGGTAGAGGAAATCCGCCGCATCGCCCACAACAGGGACCAGCCCCAGCACGGTGTCGAGCGCAACATTGCCGCCCATGCGGGTCAGCTGCCATTTCGACATATTCAGATTGCGCGCTTCCCACACAATGTAAGCGCCCAACGCAGTCGTCACGATATCGCCGATGACCGGCACCAGCCCGACCAAGGCGTCAAGCCCGATTGGCATGTTAAGACCGGGCACAACAAAACTGCGCTCAAGCAGCATTTCCAAGGCTTCGACACGCGCTCTGATCGATACCGGATCAGTGCCGGTCGGCAGCGTCAATTGCGTCAATTCCATACGGTCCGGGCGTTCCAATTGTGTGCTCCTTTTCAACCTAAATGGGCGGTTGGGACAGCGGGAACAAGGGGTGCAGGCCCCAGATGTTGGGTTCGTAAGCGTCAATTGCGCCACGAACCAGTGACCATCGTACCGGTGCGCCGAGCGGGATAAACACCTCTTCTTCAAGGAGAATCGACTGCGCTTCAGCCAAAATCCGCTCTTTCGCAAGCGGGTCGCTAACCGCAAGCGAATCTGCCACCAATTTGTCGGCTTCGGCGGAACAAAGCGCGTTTTCAAGCACGCAGTGGAATTGATTCAAAAACCAGCGCGGCGAGGAATAACGCGCCACACGGTCAATCACGACAAGGTCGGCAGGCTCACCGGGCTCAACCCGCGTCGCTGTCACACCGATAGCCCGCCAATCGCGCGCCAATTGGCGATAGAGCAGCACAGCGCCGGGCCCCGCGGGCAATGCCACCAAAAGCTCCACGGGTTCATCGGAATCGTTTTCCCATTGAGCGATCCGCCGAGCGGCAATCGACTGTCGCTGCTCCAGCGTGAGTTCGGGCCATCGGTCTTGCGCAGGCGCCAATTGCGGAAACAGCTCGGGCGGTATGATCCAGCTTGAACTTTGCCAGCCGCTGATCCCGAAAGCAGCAACCAGCTGGCTGCGTTCGATTGCCATGGACAGAGCCTCGCGACGCTCGGGATCGGCCAGCAAACCGTCATCATTGGTAAAGGCAAAGCCGAACAGACCGCGCGCCGGATCAAGCTGAATTGTCCCACGCGAGAGTGGGCCAAGCTCGACTTGCGGAAAGCTCCACAGGCGTCCGTTGAGGACCAGATCAATCTCGCCACCCGAAAACCCTTCCAGCGCAGGCGTCGCTGGCATCGCCTGGACGGTGAGATTGTTGGCGTTCTCCTCCCAGTCCTCGCGTGCCGGAAGCCCGCGACTTTCGGGCGGAAGCGCGCTCAATCGCGCCAAAGGTGCGTCTTCATCGCGCGAAAGGACCATCGGTCCTGCACCGCTGCCACTCTTGATAAAACCCAGCTCGGGCTGAGCCATCAGTCGCAGGAATTCGGGCATTGGGCTCGTCAAACGGATTTCGATAACCCGCCCGGTCATCGCCCTAACGTCCCTGATCTTGGCGAGATCGAACCCGAGCGCTGTGTCTTTTTGCGCGGAGATCGCCTCGGCCAAAAGCGTTCGAACCGCCTCACCGGTGATCGGATCACCGTCAGGCCAGTTGGAGTCGCGCAGCCGAAAAATGTAGCTAAGGCCATCGTCTGTCACGATCCAGCGCTCGGCGATGGCGGGAACAACCTGCCCAGCCGGATCGAGCGCCACCAGACCTTCCAAAGTAGCTGCTCGAACATATTGCGCGGCCGGCGCCAGCTCCAGACCCTCTTCAAAAGTGCTGGATGCTTCACCAATCACGGCAACAGCAACGGGTCCGTCATCACTAACTGGACCGCACGATGCAGCAAATAAAAGTGTAAAAAAGGCAAAGAGTCGTCTCACGCACAGCTGGTTAGCAGCTTGATCCACGCAGGTCAGCGGGGAAGCGCGATTGTTTCAAACTTTGCGTAACGTCTCGTCAGACGGCGGCAGAGGCGCGCGGTGAGCCCAGGATGCCTTCACAACAGAAGCGTCATTCTCGGAACCGTCGGCGGAAGGTTTCCGCGCCGCTTGCGAGTCGATTTCTTCATCGAAGGCAATGCCAAAGCGGTTATCCTGAACCCAGGCGACTGTTCCATCCACCTTGCCGACATTGCGCATCTCGATGTGCAGCCGGTTCCCGCGTTTAACTCGCAGGTTGGATTCTGCCATCATGCCGCCATCGGAGAGATTGCGGACGCGGACCCGATGCGTTTCTTCGCCTTGCTCAACACGAATGCTGGCGAGCAGAAACAGGCTGTCGCGCGATACACCTCGTGTTTCAACACCCGTCATAGTCGCAAACTTTCTCTCGTCACGTCGTATCAAAAGCACACGCCCAGACTGTCTGAACCGCGTGTTATCACTGCAATCGGAGCTAGGAGGCGAAGGCTAACGCAATGTTAATATGCGTACGCTCGAGCCTACGCTAAGTATGGGCGTCTCATAGTGAAACAGAATGTAACATCGCCGTAAACGGTACGGGAAACAGGTCAGTCGTCGCGCGAGATCTTTTCCCGTCGCTCATGCGCTTCTTGCGCTTCGACGGTCATTGTTGCCACCGGGCGCGCAATCAGTCGTTTGAGGCCGATGGGATCGCCGGTCTTTTCGCAATAGCCATATTCGCCAGCGTCGATGCGGCGCAGAGCGGCGTCAATCTTGGAAATCAGCTTACGCTGACGGTCACGCGTGCGCAGTTCTATCCCCCAATCGGTTTCGCTCGACGCGCGATCGTTGAGGTCTGCCTCGCGGATAGGCCCGTCTTGCAGCGATTGGAGTGTTTGGTCAGCTGCGGTGTGGATCGACCGTTTCCATTCAATCAGAAGCACGCGAAAATATTGCTGGTGCTTCTCACCCATATATTCTTCGTCATCGCTTGGAACATAGTCCGCGGCGAGTTCGCGCTTTGCTTTTTCAAGGATGTCGATTTCGTCAGACGCCGCAGTCGCCATGTGGTCCTCTTAATCCATTCACCTCGCGCGAGACCGTCCTGTCACAGCGTCTGATTGTATCGGTCGGTCCACTTGCCCCCCAGCAAGCAACTGCTTCGTCACGCGCCTATAGTCGCGGCTTTCGGAGGGCACAAGTCGCTTTGATATTCGATAGGCGGATGCTGTGGGTTACGGCTCAAATGTAAAACTGAGGGCCGCGTTAACCATTTGTTGACCACGATTGGAGAGGAATGGCTCAGCGCTATCGGCGGGGGATCGAAAGCGCATCGGATGAGGACTGAAAAATGGAACTCAAGGGAATTTCAATAGAGAGCGCCGAAGTCGCCGATACCAAGCAGCATGATCTGGTTGTAGCGCAATGCCTCGCCGCTGCGGCACAAGGCGATGTCTCGGCTCTGTTCGATCTGGGCGTGGCCTATTCAACCGGCAGCAACGGGGTGACCTGTGACCTGATCGAAGCGCACAAGTGGTTCAATCTCGCCGCAGCGCGGGGTCACGACGAAGCCGGTCATTGCCGCGCGGATATTTCGGAAGAAATGACCGCCCGCGAAATCGCCGAGGCACAACGGCAAGCGCGCCAATGGCTTTCCGAGAATAGCCGCCGCGCTGCTTAAACGACGGTCCTAAATGCCCCTCTTGAACGGCGTTCTTTCGTCAAGAAACAGCTGATCGGTTGCCACACCCTCGCGCTCGCGCTCTAGGAAATCGGCAACAGCGGCGCGAAAACCAGGATCGGCCAACCAATGCGCTGACCATGTCTTAACCGGCTCATAGCCGCGCGCGAGCTTATGGCCGCCCTGCGCACCGGCCTCCACACGCGGTAAGCCAAGCTCGATCGCA
>JBCCOF010000078.1:0-13704 GCA_039025455.1 Pseudomonadota bacterium
CCGGGGCAGTTGTCATGCCTCAATCAGACGCTCGGCAAGACCTTCCAGTTCCTCACGCCAGGCAAGTTTCTCCAGCCAGTGCGCCGGCATATTGCTTAGCCCGTAGAGCGCCCCTGCCAATTGCCCGGTGATGGCTGCGGTAGTGTCCGCATCATCGCCGAGATTAGCGGCGAGCAGAACGGCCGATGCGAAATCATCGCTGTCATCCACGCACCAAAGCGCCGCCTCCAAACTGTGCGCGACATAGCCGGAACTGCGGATTTCACCGCGGGCCTTGTCGACCCAGCTGCCATTGACGATTTCTCTGATGGTGTCGCCCAGCCCATCGATCCGGCCCGCTGAGAGGGCTTTGCCTAGGTCGCCTGTTTCAATCGCGGTGATCAGCATGGCCGAGTAGGCCACGCAAGCATCAAGGGATTGCGGGGCACCATGCGTGGTCCGGCTTTGATCTCTGGCTACTTGCTCGACCTGCGAAGCTGGTTTGCCCAATCCCCAGAGTGCGACTGGCGAGAGCCGCATCAACGATCCGTTTCCGGCTGATCGGGGGTCAGTCGATCCGGCATAGGGCTCCCCCGATGTTTCAAAGCTCGCAAGGGCGTGGCGGGTTGTGAGCCCGATGTCGAAGCATTCGCCGGTTGGGCTGTATTGTCCCCGTTTCCACCAATTTACGAAGCGAGACATCAAGTCGCGCGGGTCGAAATTCGGTTTGGCTACGAGGCTTTCAGCAAGCGCCATCGCCATCGAGGTATCGTCAGTCCAAACGCCCGGCTCCAGCTCGAAAGGTCCGCCGCCCACCATGTCGGTTAGATGTGGGTAGCTGTCTCGCCGCGAGAATTCGAGCGTAGTGCCCAGTGCATCGCCCACGGCTAGGCCGATAAAGGCACCAATCGCTCGATCGCGTTGATGGGCACTAAGAGTCATAGCTTTTCGCCCCTAAGAGGCGCGCTTGAGCAGATCGGACTTAGCCCTCTTTGTCGCTACCAGATGCCTCAGGCTTTGACCCCGCATCATCTTTTGCTGGGGGCGTTTTTTTCGCGGCGGGCTTTTTCCTCGCCGGTGGCTTGCGTTTCGACTTGGTCTTCGGAGGAGCAGGCGTCAGTTCAAAGGTCGGCTTGCCGTCCTTGATGCTGACATGGACTTCGCCGCCATCGGCGAGTTTGCCGAACAGCAGTTCTTCGGCGAGCGGCTGTTTGATCTTGTCCTGGATCAGGCGACCCATCGGACGTGCGCCATAGAGTTTGTCATAGCCCTTCTCGGCGAGCCAATCTCGGGCTGCGCTGTCGAACTGAATGTGCACATTCTGCTCGGCAAGCTGCAATTCGAGCTCGAGAATGAACTTATCGACCACCCGCGCCACGGTGCTCTTGCCGAGATAGGCGAAGGGCACAATCGCATCCAGACGGTTGCGGAATTCCGGGGTGAACATCTTCTTCACCGCTTCGGAGCCTGCATCCTCCTTCGACACATCGCCAAACCCGATACCCTGACGCGCCATATCGGAAGCGCCGGCATTGGTCGTCATAATCAGCACGACGTTGCGGAAATCGACCGTCTTGCCGTGGTGATCGGTCAGTCGGCCATTATCCATCACCTGCAACAGGATGTTGAAAAGGTCGGGGTGCGCCTTCTCGATTTCATCGAGCAACAGCACCGAATGCGGGTTCTGATCGACAGCATCGGTGAGCAAGCCGCCCTGATCATAGCCAACATAGCCTGGAGGCGCGCCGATCAGGCGGCTGACCGAGTGACGCTCCATATATTCGGACATGTCGAAGCGCTTCAGTTCGATCCCCATGATCGAGGCGAGCTGGCGCGCGACTTCGGTTTTGCCGACTCCGGTCGGGCCGCTGAAAAGGAACGAACCAATCGGCTTGTCGGGATCGCGCAGGCCCGCGCGGCTCAGCTTCATCGCGGTGGCGAGGCGGGTAATCGCTTCGTCCTGACCAAACACAACATGCTTGAGGTCGCGGTCGAGATTTTCGAGCGCTTTCTTGTCGTCCTTGCTGACAGATTTGGGCGGGATGCGCGCCATGGTCGCAATGACGGCTTCGATCTCGCGCGCGGTGATCTTTTTCTTGCGGCGGCTGGGCGGAACCAGCATCTGCATCGCGCCCACTTCGTCGATCACGTCAATGGCTTTGTCGGGCAGCTTGCGATCATTGATGTAGCGCGCCGACAGCTCGACCGCGGTTTTAAGCGCGTCGGGTGTGTATTTGACATTGTGATGCTCTTCAAAAGCGGTCCGCAGGCCTTTGAGGATTTTCACCGTGTCCTCGATGGTCGGCTCGTTCACGTCGATCTTCTGGAACCGGCGCAGCAGCGCGCGATCCTTTTCGAAGTGGTTGCGGAATTCCTTGTAGGTGGTCGAGCCGACGCAGCGGATCGTCCCGCCGCTCAAGGCAGGCTTGAGCAGGTTAGAGGCGTCCATCGCCCCGCCACTGGTCGCGCCCGCACCAATCACGGTGTGAATCTCGTCGATAAACAGAATCGCGTGCGGCATCCCTTCGAGTTCGGAGACAACCTGTTTCAGCCGCTCTTCAAAATCGCCGCGATAGCGCGTGCCTGCCAGCAATGCGCCCATATCGAGCGAGTAGATCACCGCTTCATTCAGCACTTCGGGCACATCGCCTTCGACGATCTTGCGCGCGAGGCCTTCGGCAATCGCGGTTTTACCAACGCCGGGGTCGCCGACATAGAGCGGGTTGTTCTTGGAGCGGCGGCAGAGGATCTGGATCGTGCGGTCCACTTCCGGTCCGCGTCCGATCAACGGATCGACTTTGCCCGCTTCGGCTTTCGCGTTTAGATTGACGGTGAACTGGTCGAGCGCCGTCTCTTTCTTGTTGCCGCCTTCCTTGGCCTGATCGCCCTCGGCCGCAGCGCTGTTATCCTCGGCACCCTGCGGCGCTTTCGATTCAAGCTGGCGACCGCCTTTGCCGATGCCGTGGCTGATGTAGCTCACCGCGTCGAGACGGCTCATATCCTGCTGTTGCAGGAAATAGACCGCGTAGCTGTCCCGCTCGGAAAACAGCGCGACCAACACATTCGCGCCGGTGACGGTGTCCTTGCCCGAGGATTGCACATGCAGGATCGCGCGCTGGATCACCCGTTGAAAGCCGGCGGTCGGCTGTGGATCAGCATCTTCGTCGGTCTTGAGCGACTGGTATTCCTGATCGAGATATTGCTTCACCACCTCGCCCAACTCGGCAAGGTCCACTCCGCATGCTCCCATAACCGCTGCGCCATCTTCATCGTCGATCAGGGCGAGCAGCAGATGCTCCAAGGTGGCATATTCATGACGCCGCTCCGACGCATGGGCGAGCGCATTGTGCAGGGTCCGTTCGAGATTCTGGGCGAAGCTGGGCATCGTTTTCTCTATCTAGGCGAGGCTTCAGTCAAAGCTGGAGCCAGGCGGGACAAAACTGGCACCGGGAGAGGGAGCCATTGGGGACAGTACAAAATCATATGGGAGGCCTCCGCGCAATTGCGAATCCGAATTGGCAAGAGACCAAATCGCCATCAACTGGAGCCACCGCCGAACAAAGCATCGGCCGCTGAGCGATGCGCCGCCGCTTTCTCGCGATGCGCCTTCACCCGCGCAATCTCCGCTTCGAGCAGAGCAATCCGCTCTCCCAGTTCATCCTGCGAGTAGGGTGCTAGGTCTTCACCAGCCAACCGGCCGGCGGCATCACCTTGGAGGCGGGGAGCGTCGTCTTCCATTTGTTACAACATCGCAAGGCAAACCGCTTGCTGTCAATCCGCGAGAACGGTATTCGCCGCTTCCGCGACCGGGGTGTATGATCGCGACCACAATCGAGACAGGTGGGGCTCAAGAATGTCTAGCTCGAAAACTCCCGAATCCATGGCTGCGATCGGCATGGACGCGCCCGGCGGCCCTGAGGTTCTAAAGCTCGAGACTGTACCCGTGCCCCAGATTGGCGCGGCTGATGTGCTTATCAAAGTGGCTTTTGCTGGCGTGAATCGCCCCGACTGCATTCAGCGTTCGGGCGCCTATCCGCCACCGCCAGGCGCTTCGCCGATTATCGGGCTCGAAGTGGCAGGCGAAGTGGTCGCGATTGGCGCGGATGTGCCCGAGGGGATGATGGGTGCCCGCGTCGCGGCGCTCACGCCGGGCGGAGGCTATGCCGAATACTGCGCCGCGCCGTGGCAGCATTGCCTGCTGGTGGCCGATACTATGCCGCTCGATCAGGCAGCAGCTCTGCCCGAGACCCTTTTCACCGTCTGGCACAATGTATTCGAGCGCGGAATGGCGCGCGAGGGTGAGCGCTTGCTCGTCCATGGCGGCACCAGCGGCATTGGCACCATGGCGATCATGCTAGCCAAGGCCTTCGATATCGAAGTGATCGTGACTTGCGGGGATGAGGCCAAGTGCGAGGCTGCGCGAGAAGTCGGCGCCGATCTGGCGATCAATTACCACGAGGCTGACTTTGTCGAGGTTGTCCGCGAGCACACCGGCGGGGCGGGCGTGGACGTGGTGCTCGATATGGTCGGCGGCGATTATGTCGCGCGCAACCTCAAATGCCTCGCCGAAGACGGCCGCCATGTGAGCATCGCCATGCTGACCGGACCAAAGGCCGAGCTGTTTATCCCGCTAATGATGCGCCAGCGGCTAACTCTGACCGGATCAATGCTGCGCCCGCGCTCGGACGCCTTCAAAGCGGCGCTGGCCGACGAGATCGCGGCGAATGCCTGGCCGCTGTTCACCGAAGGCAAATACGCGCCCGTGATGGACCAGACCTTCCCGCTCGCCGAAGCCGCCGCTGCGCATGCGCGAATGGAAGCGGGCGAGCATATCGGGAAGATTGTTTTGGCGATTTGAGGGTCACAAACAGGGGATGGCTCCCTTTTCCTTGCCGTTTGCCCGACATTGGCCTATCTGACGATCCGCAACGGCCGCTCCGAAAGGGGCGGCCCTTCTATTTTGAACGGAGTTTTTCCCCCATGGCCAAATCAACGGCCCAGCCGACACCGCTGATGCCCCACGCCACGGCCACATGGCTGGTCGATCACACCGGCCTGTCTTTCGAGCAGATCGCCGAATTTTGCGGCATCCATATTCTCGAAGTTCAGGCGATGGCCGATGATCTTGCGGGCAGCAAATATACCGGGCGCGATCCTGTCCATGCTGGTGAACTGACTCTCGAAGAGATCGAGTTGGGTCAGGCCGATGCGAATTACTCGCTCAAGATGCACAAGGCGCCGGTGGAGGTCACCCGCACCAAGGGCCCGCGCTACACTCCGGTTTCCAAGCGTCAGGACAAGCCCGATGGTATTGCTTGGATTCTGCGCAATCATCCCGAAGTTTCTGACGCCCAGATTTCCAAGCTTATCGGGACGACTCGCAATACAATCGGCGCCATCAAAGAGCGCACGCACTGGAACATCCAGAATATTCAGCCGAAGGACCCGGTGACGCTCGGCCTGTGTGCGCAGCGAGAGCTTGACGCCGTGGTCGCCAAGGCCGCCAAGCGCGCCGGGATCACTGAAGAGGCGGCTCCGATCGATGTTGATGGCCGTTCGAACAAGGACAAGCTGATCGAAGAACTGCGTGCCGAGCGCGAAGCGAACGCGAAAGCCGCTGCCGAAGCTGCGCAAGAAGCGGAAGCCGAGGCGTGGCTGGCGGCGAAACGCGAAGCCGAAGAGGCTGGCGAAGAGGTGGCTCCGGCCCCGGGGGCATTTTCCGAGGCACCGAATGAAGCCGAGAGTGAGGTGTCTGCCGAGCCGGAAGCTCCCGAAACGCCGGAATAATTCCAAACTCCTTCGCCCCAAGCTTGCACGGGCTCAGGTGATGGGCCATGGCTACTGACATGAGTGTCAACAAGCCTGCTTATCACCACCCGACCCCTTGGGATACAACGCTCGAGCCGCTGACCCTGCCCGACATGTTCGGTCGCACGGTGCGCCACGATCCGGATGCTGCGTTTTTGCACTTTCTGGGGCGGACCTACTCCTACGGTGATATTTTCATCGAAGCTCAGCGATTCGCCGCCGGGCTAAGAGAAAAAGGCATCGAAAAGGGTGATCGGGTCGGGTTGTTTCTGCCCAATGTCCCGATCTACGCCTCTGCCTATTACGGCGCGATGATGGCAGGCGCGATTGTGGTCAATTTCTCGCCGCTCTATTCGGTTGAGGAGCTTGCCTGGCAAGTGGGCGATAGCGGCACGCGGGCACTCATAACGCTCGACGTTCCGGAATTGTATGAAACTGCATCCAAAGTGCTCGACCAGTCGGAGCTCGAAACCCTGATCGTTGGCCGGCTTTCGGACATGCTCCCGTGGGTTAAAGGCGCCGCACTTAAACTGTTCAAGCGCAGCCAGATTGCGCATGTCGCATATGATTTCCATGTCTTGGCCTGGGCCGAAATGCTGGGCGATTGGGATTATGATGCCTGGCTGGCGGGAACATCCAACCCTCAAGTCGAGCTTGATCCGGTCGAGGACCTGGCTCTGTTGCAATACACCGGCGGAACCACAGGCAGGCCCAAAGGTGCGATGTTGGGCCATGATCAGCTTAGCATGAACGCGCAACAAGTTGCGGCCATCAATCCGTTCGACAATCCTCGCGCGGAAGTGTTCATGGGCGCCCTGCCGTTCTTCCATGTCTTCGCCAACACCAGCCTGCTGAACCATGCGGTCGCCAGCGGCGCCGCGATTGCGATGGTCCCGCGCTTCGAAACCAAACAGGTTTTGCAAACCATCGAAAAATACAACGCGACCGGATTTCCCGGAGTGCCGACCATGTTTCAGGCGATGCTCGACCATCCCGACCTGACCAAGACCGACCTTTCGTCGCTCAAGGTCTGTATCTCGGGCGGTGCGCCGATGCCCGCCCCTGTCCACGCCAAGTTCGAAGAGGCTACCGGTGTGCGGCTGGTGGAGGGATATGGCCTGACCGAAAGTGCGGGCGTGGTGTCGGTCAACCCCTATGCCGGCACCCGCAAACGCGGGACGATCGGTCAGGTTGTCGCCGGTACAGAGATCGTACTGCTGGATAAGGAAGATCCGACCAAGCTCGCTCCAGACGGCGAACCCGGCGAGTTGGCCGTGCACGGCCCTCAGATCATGCGCGGATATTGGAACCGGCCCGAAGCCGCCGCCGACGCCTTTGCGGTGCGCGACGGCAAGACCTATCTTCGCACCGGCGATGTGGCGGTTCTGGACAAAGACGGTTTTCTTCAGATCGTCGACCGCATCAAGGACATGATCGCGGTTGGCGGGTTCAAGGTATTTCCGAGCCAGGTCGAAGATGTGATCCTCGAACACGACGCCGTCAAAGAAGCGCTCGTGATTGGCGTGCCAGACGATTTTAAAGGCGAGATGCCGCGCGCTTTTGTAACTTTAGAGAACGCTGAGGTGTCGGCAGATCATTTGCGCGATTGGCTCAACGGCAAAGTCGGCAAGCACGAACGCGTCGATGAAGTCGTGATTCGCGAGGAACTGCCCAAGACCATTATCGGCAAGCTAGACCGGAAAGCCCTTCGCGCCGAAGTTCTTTGAGCCGCACTCAGCGGGCATGCGCCAAAGCTGTCAGGGGTTTGACCTTAGTTGGCGATCTGAAGCTGCGGGTCTTCTTCGACCGAAGCCGTGGTATTTGTTGCCTGACGCTGCGAATTGGGAGCGAAGCGCCCGTCGACCTGCGCGCCTTGTTCGATTGTGAGGGCGTCATAGTGGACATCGCCCTCGATCTTGGCAGTCTGCAGGATGACCAGTTCGCGCGCTGTTATCGAGCCGGTGACATGCCCGGCCAGCCTTGCTGTCTCAGCAACCACAGCGCCGCTCACAGAGCCGGATTCGCCTTGAACCAGTGATGCGCATTTGATGTCGCCATCAATCGTGCCATCGACGTGCAAATCAGCCGAAGCCGTGACGTCGCCTTTAATTACCACGTCGGAACCGATGACGGAGAAGGTGCTCGATCCGGCCATCGACTTATTTGGCGCCCTTGGCGTTGGAGCGGACCGGGGCGCTCCCGCGGACTTCTTTGAGAACATCGGGTGCGATCTCCAAAAACTTGCGTGGGTTTACGGCGCGGTCGTTGACGCGGACTTCGAAATGCAGGTGTGGGCCGGTCGAACGGCCAGTGTTACCGATACCGCCAATTGTATCGCCTGCTTGCATTGTTTGACCCACCTTGACGTCGAAACGCGACATGTGTGCGTAGCGGGTCAGCATTCCATTATCGTGTTGGATCTCGACAGTCTTACCGTAACCACCCTTCCAGCCGACAAAGGAAACGGTGCCTTTTGCTGCAGCGTAGATCGGCGAACCGATTGGGCCTCTGAAATCGATGCCGCTGTGCATAGCGCCGCCACCATTGAACGGGTCGCGACGATAACCGAAATTTGAAGAGATGCCGGAACCTGCAGGCACAACCTGAGGGATCCCATCCAATGCGCGCTCAAGCGCAGCCATGCGGGCGAGGCTGAGGCCGAGGCGTTCAAAGCGCGGATCAATTTCGCTGCCTGCATTAGCGAGCCGGATCAGCGGACCACCGACTGCATCTTCGGCGCTCGCAGCCATTGCGCGCGGATCGAGATCGAGTTTGCGCATTGCGGTTTCGGCCTTGCGCGCGCGATAGTCGGCGTATCTGGTGATGCGTTCAACAAAGGCCAGCTGGCGCGCTTCTATCTCTGCGAGGCCTCGAGCCTGGGGAATAAGTGCGCCGACCTTTTCGACCGTTTCGGCAGTCTCTTCCGAGGAGTCGGTGACATTCACACCAGCATCACGGATTTCGTCAGGCAGCATGGGTAGCATGGCATCGAGGAACTTCTGCCGTTCTTCGAGCTCATTCACGACTTTGGACAGGTCACCGCCATAGGCATCAATCCGATCCTGAGCGGTTGCGACCTCTGCCTTATCCCTCTCGAAAGCGGCAAGCTCGGCGCTAGCCTGATATTGGCTCCATGCCATCACACCCATCGACCCGGCCCAGACCAGTCCCAAAGCTGCAACGCCCGAGGCGATGCTCATTTGCAAGCGCGAGGAGATTTTGATGAATCGCACCTGGCCATCCGAGCGCATGAAAAACTCACGATCGGGAAACCAATCGCGAACGCGTTCAGTCCACGGCTTAGTCGTAGAAGGTTGAGTCAAAGCGGCCCCGTTGGAATGGTCTTATTTCTTTGCGCGGTGAGCTACCAGCGCGTGCATGGGGCGTCGAATCCAGTTTTGGGGGTAACCGCCGAATCGAATGGATTGTGCGGTGAAGCGTTAATCAATGGGCAAGCTTTGGGGATAGAATTTCCGGCTTGTATGGATTCGCCAAGTCTTGTGACCCGTTTGACCGATTCGCAGGGCCTGACAGTGGCAGGCGGCGCTGCTAATATCTGAATTATGGCAACAAGACCGGCGGCCGAGTCCGACAACACGAAATCTCTTATTACGCAAATGGCCAAGGCCGGCCGCACAGCGCAGCGCGGCTTGGCAGCGATGCGTTCGGAAGACCGTGCGGCGGCGCTTTACCATGCGGCGCGCCATTTGCGCGAAGCGAGCGCTTCCATTCTGGCGGCTAATGCAAAAGACCTTGCGTCGGGCAAGCAGCGTGATCTGTCGCAAGCTATGCTCGACCGGCTGCAGCTTGATCCTGGGCGGCTGGAGGCGATTGCAGCGGGCGTCGAGGCAGTGGCCGATCTGCCCGATCCGGTTGGTGCCATTATCGACGAAACCGAACCGCCAAATGGACTGAAACTCAGCCGTGTTCGTGTTCCCATCGGTCTCATCGGGATCATTTATGAAAGCCGACCCAATGTGACCGCCGACACCGCCGCGCTCTGCATCCGTTCGGGCAATGCGGTGCTGTTGCGCGGGGGCAGCGAGGCGGTGCATTCAAACGGAGCGATCCACACAGCGCTGGTCGCAGGATTGGTGGAAGGCGGCGTTCCCGAGGCCGCAGCGCAGCTTATCCCGACGCAAGACCGCGAGGCGGTGGGCGCGATGCTGCGGGCGCATGGCTTGATCGACATGATCATCCCGCGCGGCGGGCGCTCTCTGGTCGAGCGGGTGCAGGCCGATGCCCGCGTGCCCGTGCTCGCGCATCTCGACGGCATATGTCACACCTATGTCCATTCCGCCGCCGACCCGGCAATGGCGGAGAAAATCGCGCTCAACGCCAAAATGCGGCGGACCGGTATTTGCGGCGCGATGGAGACGCTGTTGATCGATGGCAATTATCCGCAAGGCGGCGCACTTGTTGCGGCCTTGATCGAGGCGGGCTGCGAAGTGCGCGGCGATGCTCGGATCGCGGCGCTCGATACCCGCGTTCTCCCCGCCAGTGCGAATGACTGGGACACCGAATATCTCGACGCGGTTTTGTCGGTGGCGATGGTCGATGATCTGGATGCCGCGCTCGCCCATATCGCGCGCCATTCCTCCGACCACACCGACGCCATCATCACTGCGGATGACAGCGCAGCTCAAGCGTTCTTCGCGGGCGTCGACAGCGCGATAGTGATGCACAACGCCTCGACCCAGTTTGCCGATGGCGGAGAGTTTGGCCTTGGTGCGGAGATCGGGATTGCCACCGGACGCCTGCACGCGCGCGGACCCGTCGCTTTGGAGGGCCTGACGACTTACAAGTGGCTGGTCCGCGGCACCGGTCAGGCGCGGCCCTGAAGAACACACCCGTCATGACAGCGCGCTACATCGGACTTCTGGGCGGCAGCTTTAACCCCGCGCATGGCGGGCATCGCCGAATCACGCGCTTTGCCGTGGAGGAACTGGGTCTGAATGAGGCGTGGTGGCTGGTCTCGCCCGGCAATCCGCTCAAATCGGACGATGGTATGGCCCCGCTGGCCGCGCGTTTGAAATCAGCCCAAGCCCAGTCCCGCCGCGCCCCGATTGTCCCCACAGCTATCGAGCAGGCGCTCGGCACGCGCTACACTGTGGATACTTTGCGCGCGCTCCAATTGCGCTATCCAAAGCGCCGTTTCGTGTGGCTTATGGGCTCGGACAACCTCGCGCAGTTCCACCGCTGGAAGGGCTGGCGGCAGATCGCGCGCACGATGCCGATTGCAGTGATTGCAAGGCCTGGCTATAACCAAGCTGCCTTGGCGAGCCCTGCCATGGCCTGGCTCAGACGCTATCGTGTGTCTGCCGCCAGTATTCGGCAGAAGCGGCAATGGAGCACACCGGCACTGGTGTTCATGCGTTTCGACCCTGACCCGCGCTCGGCCACGGCCATCCGCCGTGAGGATGCGCAGTGGGCCATGCAATATCGCGGCGTTCAGCCTCGCGACAGGCTGACTTTTCGCCGGATACAACCGCAAGGCAATGTGTGAGGCGCGCGACTAACCTTCACCCGATGCTCCTTGCGGCCAAACCCGCCGATCACCACTTTCCAACGACACTATGGAGAAACTCACTTGCCTATGACACAGGCGCAATCCGTGTCGGACTTGTCCAATGGTTCAAGGTCCGATGCTTCAAAGGCCGTTCAGGCGGCGCAGACCACAGCCCATGCTGAAATGAGCAAAGACGAACTTCACGATCTGGTTTTGAGCCAGCTGGACGATGATCAGGCGCAGGAGATTGTGTCGATCCCGCTCGCGGGCAAAAGCTCGATGGCCGATCATATGGTGATCGCCAGCGGTCGATCTACGCGGCAAGTCGCATCCATGGCGCAAAAGCTGGCCGAAGCGGTCAAGCAAGCCGGCTTTGGCCCCGCGCGTGTCGAAGGCCTGCCAGCGGCGGACTGGGTGCTGATCGATGCGGGCGACGTGGTGGTCCACCTGTTCCGCCCCGAAGTGCGCAGCTTTTACAATCTGGAGCGGATGTGGTCATTCGAAGGCGGCGAGGCGCAACAGGGTAGGGCGTAGTTTTTGCGCAGCCCAACCGGGCTGCAATTTCCTCGCTCATGCGACCTAAAGGTCGGGTGGCGCGCGGCGCCGCCTTCGACTCCGCTGCAGGCGCGCGGTCGCGCTTGCGGTCGCTTCGCGACCGTTTGGTTCACCGCCACATTGCTTTCGCTAGGTTCTTGGTCACGGCAGTCAAAGGCCGACCGGCCGCCCGCAGGTGCCTGTAGGAGCGAAGCGACGAAGGAACAGCACCGAGGACGCACTCGCGGATGCGAGTGCGCAAATCAAAGGACTCCCCACCATTCTCCTCCACATTATCGCTCGCGGAAAGATTGCCCGCTCGCCCGAGGCGCAGCTGGTTGCGCGCTATGAGAAGCGGCTGACATGGCCGGTTAGGCTGACCGAATTGCCTGAAACGGGCGGCAAGGTTCCCGAGCCTCAGTCACCTTACAAAACAGTCCTTCTGGACGAGCGCGGCAAGGTGATGTCTTCGGAAGACTTCGCCACATTGCTGGGCCGATGGCGCGATGACGGAATGCGGGAGGCGCGCTTTGTGCTCGGCGCGGCGGCCGGACATTCGCGTCAGGAGCGCGCCGATGCGGACCTTCTGCTCGCATTCGGTCCGGCGACTTGGCCGCACTTGCTCGCACGGGCGATGCTGATGGAGCAGCTCTATCGCGCGACGAGCATCCTTGCCGGGCACCCCTATCATCGGGCAGGGTAACACTATGAGGCGCGGCTCGATACTACTCACATTTTTCGTTGGTGCGGCGGGGATCGCGCTTACCGTGGCAATTCCTAAGGGGGATGCGCAGAGCGATATCGCCGCGCTCGATCCATCCGAAGCCCAAGCAGAATTGCAGCGCGCGACTCGCGAAAGCGAACGCGCCGATGCCCGGGCGCGGCGTTTTGCCGCTCAAGCTGAAGAGGCAACAGAAGCTGCCGACAAAACCGCGCGACAGGCCGCTGCAATCGCCGCCGAGATTCAGCGCGCAGAAGCGGATATCACCGCGGCACGCGCACGCCTCTCGCTCGCACAAACCGAACGCGCTGCTCTTTCGGCGCGCCTTGCAGAGCGCCAACAGCCCCTCGTTCGGTTGACCAGCGCATTACAGACCACGGCTCGCCGGCCATTGGGCCTTTCCGCCTTGCAACCCGGCTCGCTCAAAGAGCTGGTCTATGTTCGCGCGGTTCTCGACAGCGCGGTTCCTGAAATTCGCAAGCGTACAGCGACATTGAGAAGCGATCTGGAGCAGGGCCGCGCCATCGAAGCACGGGCGCAGCGCGCGCTCGCTGCGCTCAATACGGGCGAAGAGGAGCTCAAAGCCAAGCGCGAGGAACTGGCGAGGCTCGAAAACCAGCAAAGGCTCGCTTCGCGCGAAGCACGCAATTCAGCGGCGCGTGAGGGTGAACGTGCGCTTGCTCTGGCCGAAGATGCCCGCGACCTTGACGGCCTGATCGAGCAGCTGGACGAGAACGCCAGCCTTCGACGCGAACTGGCCGATTTGCCCGGGCCGGTACGGCGGCCATCGGGTCTCGCTTCGCCCGAGGCAAGCATTATTCGAGAGACCTCCGAAGCGCCGACTACAGCGCCTGTCCGTGCTGCCTCTTCATCTGCGCCCGCAGACTTCCAGCTGCCCGTTCGAGGAAGGACCATCGCGGGCTTCGGCGAAATGCGCGACAGCGGCTCACGCAGCACCGGCCTCTCGCTTGCGCCGGCTGACGGAGCACAGATCGTTGCACCCGCCACGGGAAGAGTCGCTTTCTCTGGACCATATCGCGGGTTTGGCCGGATCATCATCATCGAGCATGACGGCGGCTGGACCAGTTTGGTCACTGGCCTTGCCTTTGCCGATGCAAAAGTGGGCGATGAGGTTATCGGCGGTGGCCCGATA
>JBCCOF010000079.1:0-13647 GCA_039025455.1 Pseudomonadota bacterium
CGCGCGCGGTATCGCGCACACTCTTCGCCGAGAGGGAGAGGGATCATGGCAACCACCGCAGACCGCGCAGCGTTAGACACCGGCGCGCTTGATATTCATCCGATGACGCCCGCAATTGGCGCGGAAATTCTGGGCATCGATCTCGCCGCAGAAGATATCGCCGCGCACATCCCCGCAATCCGCGCGGCCTTGCTCAAGCACGGGGTCATCTTCTTTCGCGATCAGACGATCACTCAGGAACAGCATATCGCCTTCGCCCGCCATTTCGGTGATCTCGAAGTGCACCCCGCCACGCCCAAGGATCAGCCCAATCCCGAGGTGCTCCACATCGCCCATGGGCCCAAGAGCCGGGGTCAGGAGAACAACTGGCATTCCGATGTGACATGGCGCGAAAAGCCCTCGCTCGGCTCGATCCTGCTGGCGCGCGAAGTGCCCGATTGTGGCGGGGATACGCTGTTTGCGAATATGCACCTCGCCTATGAACGGCTGAGCGAGCAGATGCAGCGCTTTTGCGAAGGGCTGACGGCGGTGCACGATATCGCCCGCGTCTTTGCCAAGCGGCTCGGTAAGGCCCCCGAAGACCTGCATGACAAATACCCGCCAGTGCGCCATCCGGTGATCCGCACCCACCCCGAAACGGGCGAACGGCTGATCTATGTCAACACCGCCTTTACCAGCCATATCGAAGGGCTGAGCGCGAAGGAGAGCGCGTGGCTGCTCGATCACCTTTATGCCACCGCGAAGGACGTCGAAATCCAGTGCCGGTTCCGCTGGCAAGCTGGCTCCATCGCGTTCTGGGACAACCGCGTGTGCCAGCATCTCGCGGTCTCCGACTATTTCCCCGCGCGCCGCGTGATGGAGCGGGTGACTGTGGCAGGCGATAAGCCCTTTTTCAAAGCCTAAGGCAGCGAGTTCCGTAGCGTCCTTTGCGCGAGGCCCGCGCTGCGCTAGCTCTCGTCCTAATCACAGATTCGGGAGAGACACTCGTGACATCGCAATACGGTTCGCCGGACCAGACCCATGCCGAGGTGGTGCACGGGCGTCGCTCCATTCGCGGCTATCTCGACAAGCCGGTGCCGCAGGAATTGCTCGAAGAGGTTCTGGCGATGGCGATGCGCTCGCCCTCCTCCATGAACACCCAGCCCTATCACTTTCACGTGATCACCGGCGAGCCGCTCGACCGCATCCGCAAAGGCAACACCGAGCGTATTCTAGCGGGCGAACCCGACAGCCGCGAGTTCCGCAAGGGGCATCCGTTCCAAGGCGTCCACCGCGACCGGCAGGTCGGCTGCGCAATCCAGCTGTTCGAGGCGATGGGGATCGGGCGCGAGGACAAGGAAAAGCGTCAGGACTGGGTGCTGCGCGGCTTTCGCCAGTTCGACGCGCCGGTCTGCGTGATCGTGACCTATGACAAGGAACTGTCCGACGCCGATGACACGGTGTTTGATTGCGGCGCGGTCACCACGGCGCTGGTCAATGCGGCGTGGTCCAAGGGGCTGGGATGCGTGATCAACTCGCAAGGGATCATGCAATCGCCCGTGGTCCGCGAACACGCGAACATCCCCGAGGATCAGGTCATTATGAAAGCGGTAGCCTTGGGCTGGCCCGACCCCGATTTCCCCGCCAATCCGGTCAAGATCACGCGCCGCGAAGTTGGCGAAGCGGCGACCTTTGTGGGGTTTGACTGATTGGCTGACTTTTGGGCACCCGCCGCCCGATAAAAATGTCGTTTCTGTCCAATTGAACCATGATTGATGCCGCTAGGCCCCTCAAACGATTAGATAATCTGATCGAGAGAGGGAGTGTAATTCTATGCGTATTTTGTTGACTGGCCTGACTGCGGTGGCTGCTCTGGCGACCATGCCGACCTTTGCGGTGGCACAGGAAAGCGGCACCAAAATCTCCAAGACCGGCTCAAGCTGCCCGTCAGGTTTCAAGTCGCAAGGCTCCAACTGCGTTTCGACCAATGGTTCGGTGGCGATCGAGAAAGTCGGCAGCTCGTGCCCGGCCACGTTCAAAAGCTCGAACGGCTATTGCGTCTCGACCAAAAGCGGCGCGAAGGCTGTGATCAAAAAGGGCAGCTCGTGCCCGTCGGGCATGAAGACCTCAAACAACAACTACTGCATCAAGTAAGCTGCACATTCAGGTGCCGGGGTCGTTTCACGGTCCCGGCTCCATACCGTCTCGCCACGCGGTTGGTGAGGAATGAGTGTTTCGATCAAGCGTCTTGGCATCGTGAAACGAGATGATAGTCTCCATTCGCGAATTGGGGGATAATCTCGTGAATTATGCAAAACCACTCGCAATGGTCGCGGCGTGCGTGGCCATATCTGCCTGCGGCGGTTCAGGTGAAACAGCAGCGGAAACCGACACGGCTGAAGCTTCGGGTGAAACCGCTGAGGACAGCGCACCTGCGCAAGCCGCCGGTGCAGGCGGTGAGTATGTCTCGTGCCTCCTCAATGTTCCGACCGGTCCGGAGAAGAAGCACTTCGTCAGCCTTGCTGCACCGGCGCCAGCGGGCGCTGATCAGGAGAGCTTGGAAGCGGACTTCACCGCCAAGCTCAAAGCGGATCACGGTGTGGATGGAACGCTCGTGGCGATCTGCAATCTTGGGGATCAATCCTCGGTCGAGCGTGGTCAAGCCTACACAACAGGTCGGTCTGAAGAACGCGGAATGACCACGGTCGAGGTCGAGTTTCCTTGAGAAAAGATCACGCGCCGCAAGGTCAATGAGGAGGCGATTTTTGTTGGAATTGAATGAGGTGCGTGACCACACGATAATCCGGCTAGCAATGGCTGCCTTCGCGGCCGCCCTGTTTGCTTTTGCGCCAATAGCAGCGGTTGCGGACGGGGGCGTCACCTCGGTGCGCGGGTCGGCTGTCATTCCAAACGGTGAGACGGTCACCTACACCTTCAAACCGGAAGGCGAAGCGCCGCATCCGGCAATCCTGTTTCTCCAAGGTTACCCCTGTCGCACCGCCGCACCTGACGATCCCCGCAACCTGTCGCGCAACAAACTGATCGCCAGCTTTGTCGAGGCCGGATATCTGGTGCATATTGCCGAAAAACCGGGTCTTGGCGGCGGGGCGTCGACAAAGGCATGCAAAGACCTGCTTTATCAGGAAGAGGTGGCTGCCTTCCAAAGTGTCCTCGACCAGCTGCTTCAAAACGCGGAGGTCGATGCCGATAACCTCTATATTTTCGGTCATTCCATGGGCGGTCAGACCGCACCGTTGATTGCCCGAGACCGCAAGGTCAAAGGCATCATAACTTACGGTATCCATGCCAAGCCATGGTTCGAGTTCATGATCGATATCACCAGAGCGCAGGCAGAGCGCCTGGGTATGGATCCCGTAACCGCGAACAAGGAAACCGCGACTGTCATCCCGTTCCTCTATGACTTGATGATCGAAAAGAAGGAATGGTCCTATCTAAAAGCAAACCACAAGGCCGGGCTGTCAGTCGGCGTGTTTCGCGGCGAAGAGGGATACTTGAACGGCAGGTACTACACGTTTTGGGCCAGCCTGAATGATGCAGCCTTTATCGATGCATGGGCAGATTTTGATGGGAAGGTTCTCGCGCTCTATGGCGAGTATGATATCGCCTCCATCTCGGCGGAGGGAGCGCAGCGCATCGCGCGCACGGTCAACTATCACAAACCCGGCCATGCCACTGCGCAGATCGTGCCGAAAACGGGGCATGGCTTTGCAACCCTCGATGCCTCGTTTGAGGATTACCTGTCACGGCGTTTGACCGCTGAATGGGCTGGCGAACAAGAAGCAGCCTTGTTCAACCCCGCTGTGCCGGATCGCGTGATCAAATGGCTTGAATCACAGTAACCGACCAGCGGGGTTATACCCCCTCTTGTAATGTTATATCATATGTTCTACGCAACATCTTATGGCCACATCACTGCTTGAACCGAATGCGCGGATATCTGCAAAGGCAGACGTTCTCTCCGAAATTCACCGCGCCGAATGCAGCCTTGCTGTGTGGGAGCGTCCAGTGATCGCCGGTCTCGAAACACTTTTGCATGAAGGGCTTTGTGACCTCCGGTTCGGTTGTGAACTGGCGCAATTCAGGTCGACCCTGAGAAGGGAAATGATCCAGTCCGGTTTCGCCGATACGCCCCTTTGCGAACGCTTGATCGATGACATTTGCGATCTGGCGCAGCGATATTCGGAAATCATGGCGTTAAAGGCAGTCGAAGCGCGGCTCGAAATTGTGACCACGGATTCCTGCCGCAAGTTTCACGCCGACTATGTTCCGGCAAGGCTGATCTCGACCTATGTGGGCACCGGCACACACTGGCTCGACGGCGAAGACGCCAAGCGAGTTGAGCGAGGGCAAGAACCGCAGCGTACAAACATTCTGGGCACGGGTGATGTGGGCTTGTTCAAAGGCAAGCGCTCGACTGGTTCGCCCGCAATCCACCGCTCACCTCCCATCGCCGGAACCGACGAAACAAGGCTCTTGCTGGTGCTCAATCCGGTGGATACGATCTGATATGCGCAGCACAAAAAATTATGACCGCGCAGCGGCATTCCTCAGCCTGTCCTGCGTCGTGCATTGCCTTGCCCTGCCCGTGGCGGCTGTCGCGCTGCCATTTCTGGGCGCGGTGGCCGAGGCAGAGTGGATCCATTGGCTTCTAACCGGATTTGCCATCTTGGCCTCCGCCATCGTCATGGCGCGCTCTTCAGCCGCTCGTTCGCGATCATTTTTGCTCCCGGCCATCCCGGGTTTAGTGCTGATTGCGGGCGCGCTGGTTGCCGAACCGTTGGGGATCGATGAAACGCCTCCAACCGTGGTCGGGGGATTGCTGTTGGCCTTCGCGCATATCCGTCGCCTCTACCGCGGCGGCTAAACCTGTCAGCCCGGCTCACTCGGGTCCGACCGCGCCCTCGGCTGGCCAGTCGGTGTCTCCGATCCGTTTGAGCTTCATTTCAAGGAACTTCTGCCGGGGCGCGTCGCCGAACTGCATATAGCCGATCTCGGTCCAGTCATCGCCGTCGATCACGGCTTCATAGGTCATCTTCACCGGTCCGTTGTCGAGTCCCCATTCAAAGCCCGTTTCCGTTGCCTTGAACCACGGACGCCCGGTAAATCCGCGCGCGGTCGTAGTCATCACATATTCGTCGGACATCGCGTCATAGGTGATCATCGCCACTGCGTTGAATGCAAGGCTGCCGTCCTCGGCATAGCCGCGCCCTTCAATCATGCGCACCGCCCCACCGGCCAGCGTGCCGACCCTCTCGGTCTGGGTGAGCGTGATTTCTCCCATCGGCGTGGTCGTGGTCACCGTCCCGCGCCACTCGCCGTCCATCGCGGCGGATTTCGCGATGGCCGCGCGCTGTTCGGCCAGCAGGGCCTTTTCATCAGGAGCTTGCGCGGCAATCGGGGCGGCAAGAGTCAGCGAAAGAGCGGCGATGCAGTGCAAAAGCTTCATGGTCGATACCTCCGTGCGATCCAACCTATCGCACGCTCAGGTATGATCAAGCCGCCTATCGCAGAGACACCACGTTGTCGGCCTCGGGCCGCACGCGCGATCCGTCGAACAGGCTCATCATCGGCTCGTCCTGAACCACGACGCATTCCGCATCGCCAAAGCCGTTAAAGCCGGTCTTCATCGCCGCACCATAGGCGCCCAGCATCCCGATCTCGATATAGTCGCCCGCCTGAATATCGCCGGGCAGCGGGAACGGGCCGGCCATGTAATCGGCATCATCGCAGGTCGGGCCATAAAAGGCGAAATCGACCTCCGGATCGCGCAGATCATCTTCGAGCGCGCGCACAGGAAAGCGCCATGCAACATGCGCCGCATCATAGAGCGCACCGTAAGCGCCGTCGTTGATGTAAAGCTCTTCGCCGCGCCGCTTGGTCACTTGCACAATCATCGAGCTGTATTCGGCGCACAAGGCGCGGCCCGGCTCGCACCACAGCTCGGCGTTGTAAGCGATGGGCAGCTCTTCGTAATGCTTGGCGATCATCGCGAAGTAATCTTCGAGCGGCGGCGGCTCCATCTCGGGGTAAATGCTCGGGAAGCCCCCGCCCACATCGATCATGTCGATCACCACGCTTGCCTCGGCAATTGCGGCGCGGGTGCGGTCGAGCGCCTGAACGAAGGCAAACGGCGTCATCGCCTGACTGCCAACATGGAACGCCACGCCCAGCCAGTCGCAATGCTGGCGGGCCTCTTGCAGCAAAGCGGGCGCTTCGGTCAGATCGCATCCGAATTTCGCCGCAAGGCTCAGTTCGGAATACTCGCTCGACACGCGCAGCCGCACGCACAGGCGCAAGTCCTGAGCCGGTTCGCCGGTTTCGGGATCGCTGCACGCTTCAACAATCTTGGCCAGCTCTTCATGCGTATCGAGGCTAAAGGTCTTCACCCCGTGCTGAAAATACGCCTCGGCAATGGTCTTGCGGGTCTTGATCGGGTGCATGAAGCACAGCTCTGCCTCGGGCAGCGCTTTGCGCACCAGCCGCACCTCGGCAATCGAAGCGACGTCATAATGCGTTACGCCCGCCTGCCACAGCGCCTCGATCAGATCGGGCGCCGGATTAGCCTTCACGGCATACATCACCTTGCCCGGAAACTTCTCGACAAAGAAGCGGGCGGCGCGCCGGGCGGCGTGCGGGCGGTTGAGGATAATCGGTTCGTCCGGCGCGAGCGCGCGAACTACAGACCGAGCGTCAGGATAGATGTGCAACTCAAGGGACCCCCAGAAGGTTCAGTTTGAATACCAAACAGTTGTGAGGCTGCCTTGCGGTCATGTCCCTTGGGGCAGCGGAAGCGCGCATATATAGGCTATGCGCGCCCTCGCAAGGAAAATCTCTTTTCGCCCAATCGGTTCCTGAGAAATCAGGGCGCGGGTTATGTAGCGCCCCGCACCCCCTCTTTCGTCATTCCCGCGCACGCGGGAATCCACTTCTTCTTTGGCACTGCTGACCAGTGGATTCCCGCTTTCGCGGGAATGACGAGTTAAGGAATCAAACCGTGATACAAGCCAAGTTTACGCAAGCGACTTAAAACGCGACCTGCGGAACCTGATCCACGGTGCCCTTTTCGCTGTCATCGAGCCGGTCAAAATCCGCTTCTTTGAAGCCGAGGAAACCAGCAAAGATCACCGCAGGGAAGGCCTCGCGCGCGGTGTTGAAGCGCGATACAGCCGCGTTCAGCGCCCGGCGCGCGGCGGCGAGCTTGTCTTCTGTAAGGCTCAGATCATCCTGCAATTGCTGAAAATTCGCGCTCGCTTTGAGGTCAGGATAGGCCTCTCCCAGCGCGAGCAGATTGTCGAGTGCAACCTTCAGGCCCTGCTCGTTCGACGATGACGGATTGCCTTTGGCCGCAATGTTGCGGGCCTTGATCACCGCTTCCAGCGTCGCCGCTTCGTGACCGGCATAGCCCTTCACCGTCTCCACCAGATTGGGGATAAGATCATGGCGATAGCGCAATTGCGCGTCGATATCGGCCACACCCTGACGGACATTTTGACGCAATCCCACCAGATTGTTGTAAATGCTGATCGCCAGAAAAATCGAGCCGAACACAATGACGACAATCGCCGACGTCCAGAACCAGCCAAGAATCTCGATCATTTTATACACCCCATGACTTTGTGATTTACACAATAGTAGCAGCAATTGGTTAAGAGAAGTAAGCGACACGAGACTGAAAGGGCAAAATGCGCGCAGATGTTCAATCTTTGATGGGTGGAGAGCTGGGAGACTGGCTCAAAGACCAATCGAGTATGCGCGCACAGGCGCAGGAAAAGGCCTATTCGCGCTGGACCTGGGGCGGTGCCGCTTTGCTCCCGCTGCTCGCCTTCATCTGGTTCGGGCCGGATTGGGGCAGCGGCTTCCGCTTCATCGTCAGTTTAATCGGCGTCGGCGGTGTCGGCTATTGGGGCTATTTGCCTATCGAAGAGGCCAAAAAGACCATCAAGGTCGGGATCAACTCGGCCATCGCGAAGAGCCTCGGCATTCAATACGAGCACGATGTCGAGCCCGGCAGCGAGTTTAAAGCCGCAAAGGTCTACAATCTCGTGCCGAGCTACGACCGCTCGGAATTCGAGGATCGCTGGTTCGGCGATCTCGAAGGGCACCGGTTCAGCCTCTATGAGGCGCATCTCGAGGAACAGCGCGGTAGCGGGAAGAACCGCCGCTATGTCACCGTGTTTCGCGGCGCGATCATCGATATGAGCTTTGGCCGCACATTCCATTCGACCACGCTGCTGCAACGCAAGGGCAAGCATAAGAAGTGGTTTGGCCTCGGCGGGCGCAAGGACACGGTCAAATTTGGCGGCCACATCCTCGATTATGTCGATCAGGTGCACCCCGAATTCGAAGACGTGTTCGAAATTTACAGCGACGATCAGGTCGAGGCGCGCGTCCTCGTCCACCCCAATTATATCGAGCATTTGCTGGCGCTGGAAAAGGTCTTTGACGGCGACGCGGTGCGCGCGCTGTTTTCAAAGGGCGAGGTGATCATCGCGGTCGAGGGCAGCGACCTGTTCGAAAGCGGCTCGATGAACGAGAGCGAGGACCACAAGCGCGCCGAAAAGACCGCCAACCAGTTTGCAGCGCTCGCGCGGCTGGCGCTGGCCATCAACCAAACCGAGCGCGGCAAAGCGGGCACGATCACCGGACCCAGCGACGCGCGCAACCTGGGCGAGGCAAGCGTGCTCGGCGGGGAGAGCGAGGCGGAAGCGGCGGCCTTCCAAAGACCGGTCCGCGGATTTGGCCGCAAGGGTCTGTGATCCCTCGGCACGGTTGACGCGGCTGTTCAACTCAACCGGTCGCGGAAGTCCTCATATTCGAAGCGTTTGACGCATTCGAGCGCGTCGGTGTCTGAATCCCACAGCCAAATGCTCGGCAATTGCACGCCGTTGAAGGTGTTGGTCTTCACCATCGAATAATGCGCTTGGTCCAGAAAGGCGAAGCGCGCGCCCGCTTGCGCCGCGACCGGCAGGCGATAATCGCCGATCACATCGCCAGCGAGGCAGGACGGCCCACCAAGGCGGATGGGGACACTGCTTTCGTCGGTCAGCTCACCCAGCATTGCAGGGCGGTAGGGCGCTTCGAGCACATCGGGCATGTGGCACGTGGCGGAGATGTCGGTGATGCCGATGGGCACTTCGTTGAACATCGTATCGAGCACGGTTCCGACCAGAATGCCCGCATCCATCGCCACCGCTTCGCCCGGCTCCAGAATGATCTCCGCCCCCGTATCCGCCGCTGCGTCGCGCAGGAACTCAACCAGTTCACCACGCTCATAATCGGCGCGGGTGATGTGGTGCCCGCCACCCATATTGATCCATTTGAGCTGCCCGAACCATGGCTCGATCGCGTCAAACACGCGGTCCCATGTGCGCTGGAGCGGTTCGAAGGTCTGCTCGCACAGATTGTGGAAATGGATGCCGTCGACGCCTTCCATATGCTCTTCGGTCAGCTGGTCGAGCGGGAAGCCGAGCCGCGAAGCTGGCGCGCTGGGATCGTATTTGGGCACTTCCCCGGTCGCGATCATGGGATTGATCCGCAAGCCCACGGACACGTCGCCGCCGGTCGTCGCCGCATGGTCAAGGATCAACGCCGCGCGCGCCCTTTGCGCAGGCGAGTTGAAGATCACATGGTCGGACATGCGGCATATTTCTTCGAGTTCGTCCGGCTTGTAAGCGGCGGAATATGTGGCGATCTCGCCGTCATAGAACTCGCTGGCAAGCCGGGCTTCCCACAGGCCGCTGGTGGACACTCCATCGAGATATTCGCCAATAATATGCGCCGCCGACCACATAGAAAACGCTTTGAGCGCGGCGAAAATCTTCATGCTGCCGCCATCGCTCGTCGCCGTATCGCGTATCTCGGCAAGGATCTGGCAATTGGCGCGCAGCTTCGCAGCGTCCACCACGAAGGCAGGGCTGTCGACGCGGGCTAGATCAAATTGCGCAAATGCGCCCGGATCACCGGCTTGGGTTTGCATAAGGTCTCCTACAACCGGCGAGTTAGTCCTTACTCGAAAAGGTGCAAGCGCCGCTTTTGCTTGTCGGGCAAGCCTTCGTAAAGCTGCATCACCTCGGCCAGCTGGATAAACACATCATCGACCGGCACGACCGCGATATTAGCCGGAGAATACTCGCAGTCGGGAAAGATCGGCAGCGTCTTGAACATATAGCATTCGCCCGGCGACGCGCGCTTGGCCGCATCATGGCACGCCTTCACTAAGGCAGGGCCAAACCACTCTTCGCGCTCGCTGCCATCGCGGTTCGTCAGCGTGTCGAAATCGGTGCGGCTCCCGGCCACCACGTCGATATGGCCGCCCCGACAGCACAGCCAATGCACCCGCCCTTCCCCATCGGTCGCAAACACATCGCCCAGCATGGAGCACAGAAACGGATCAAGATCCTCGCGCCGCGTAAGCCATTGCCATTGCTGCGCGATGCCAAGGGCCAGCGCCCTGCCCGGCTGAAAAGCAATATCGCGCCAGCTTACGTCCATTGGCCCCTTCCCCGAAATATGGCTGCGAGTGGTAGGGTGTCGCGGGGAGATCGTCTAGCTCGGGTGAACGGGTCACCGGCGTGGATCTTGGTTAGTCCGCTGTGCATTTTTGGTTCACGCAGAGTGCGCAGAGGAGCAGAGTTCGCGGAGGGTCTATTCCGGGCGGTAGTTATTTACCATTCGCTTTATGCCCTCGCGCATCGTTCCGCCCGAAAAATTGAGAAGTAGCCCTACGGGCTGGTTGGTCAAACGCAAATAGGTGAGCAGTTGCTTGCCATGCACTTTCAGAAGCCTGTCGACCGACTTGATCTCGAGAATGAGGCGATCGTCGACGAGGATATCGATCTTGAACGCCGTGCCGAAGGCATGGCCATCAAACTCAATCGGCACCGCCACCTGCCGAACGGCTTTCACTCCGGCCTGCTCCAAGCGCCCCGCCAGAACGGTCTCGTAAACGGTCTCAAGCAAGCCCGGCCCCAATTCACGGTGCAACCGGATCGCCTCCTGAATGACCAGCTCGGTCAACTCATCGATCGTCAAACCAATCCCTCTCTGCGGTCTCTGCTCCTCTGCGCACTCTGCGTGAACCAAAAAAGCACTCTCAAAATCCAACCGGCCCGTCCAGCTCCTTCACCTGCCACGCGAGACCATGCTCGTTCAGCATGTCCATAAAGGGATCGGGGTCCATTTCTTCCATGTTGAACACGCCCTCGCCCGACCATGCGCCACTCACCATCAGCGCGCTGCCGATCATCGCAGGGACGCCGGTGGTGTAGCTGACCGCTTGATTGCCGGTCTCCTCGTAAGCCGCCTCGTGCGAGCAGATATTGTTGATGTAGAACGTCTTTTCGCCGCCCCCGTCGAGCGCCTCACCCGTCGCGATCACGCCGATATTGGTGTTGCCCTTGGTGCTCTCTCCCAAGGTTTCAGGCTTGGGTAAGACTGCGGCGAGGAATTGCAGCGGGATGATGTCCTGACCCTGAAAACGGACCGGCTCGATCCCCGTCATCCCGACATTTTGCAGCACGGTCAGGTGCTTGATGTACTCATCGCCAAAGGTCATCCAGAAGCGCGCGCGCTCCAGCTCGGGGATGAATTTGGAGAGGCTCTCCAGCTCTTCGTGATACATCAGATAGGCTTGCTTTGGCCCGACCGCTTCGAAATCGAACTCGGTTGAAACCTGCATGGCTGGTGTCTCCACCCACTCGCCATTCTCCCAGTGCCGCGCAGGCGCGGTCACTTCGCGGATATTGATCTCCGGATTGAAGTTGGTCGCAAAGGCCTGACCATGGTCGCCGCCGTTGCAATCGAGGATATCAAGCTGGCGGATCGTCTTGAGCTTGTGCTTGCGCAGCCACATCGAAAAGACGCTCGTCACGCCCGGATCGAAGCCCGAGCCGAGCAGCGCCATCAGACCAGCGTCTTTGAACCGGTCATGATAGGCCCATTGCCAGTGATACTCGAACTTGGCCTCGTCCTTGGGCTCGTAATTGGCGGTGTCGAGATAGCTCACGCCCGCTTCAAGGCAGGCATCCATGATAGGCAGGTCCTGATAAGGCAGCGCGAGGTTCACCACGAGGCTCGGTTCGACCTTGCGGATCAGATTGACCATCGCGGGGACTTCTTCGGCGTCGATTTCGTAGGTGGTGATGTCGGCGCCCTCGCGCTGCTTCACGCTCGCGGCAATGGCGTCGCATTTCGACTTGGTGCGGCTTGCGAGATGGATGTCGGAAAAGACCTTCGGCAGCTGCGCCATTTTGTGCACGCAGACCGAGCTGACGCCCCCTGCCCCGATTACCAATATTGTGGCCATGATCTTACCCTTTGAGAAAACCGAATTGTATTCGCCTGTGATTCTTGGTGTGAATCTTGGGCGCTCTCTAGGGCAATGCGCTGTGGGTCACAATTGATCCGGCATTTCCTACTCGCGGTGCTTGGGGCATAGCGTGGGGCTGCAATGGAACGTCCAACAACAGGCTGGATCGCGGTGATAAAAAATCGTTTTGAATCAACGGGTCTTTTTACTCCTAGACCGTGTAACATGTGGTCCATGTCTTGGGCGCTTTCGGGAGTAGCCACGTGACCAATGCAGATCGAGTTCCGTCGCATCAGGGCGTCCGCCAAGCGGCGGCTTCGATTGCCGCGATCCTGCCGCCCACGCCGCTGCTGCCGGTCGAGATCAACGGGATCGTCTGCCATGTGAAGGCGGAAAACCTGCAACCGGTGGGCGCGTTCAAGATACGCGGGGGCTGGTGGCGGCTCTCCAACCTGTCAGAAACCGAGCGCCCCGCCGGTGTCGTCGCCGTGTCGAGCGGCAACCATGCGCAAGGGGTCGCCTGGGCGGCCAAGCGGCTGGGCATCAAGGCGACCATCGTGATGCCGCGCGATGCGCCCCAGGTGAAGCTCGCCAACACGCGCGCGCTGGGCGCTGAGGTCGTGCTCTACAACCGCCCCGGAGAGGACCGCGACGAAGTGGCAGCGGATCTGATCGCTAAGCAAGGCGGCACGCTGGTCCACGCCTTTGGCGATCCGTGGGTGATCGAGGGGCAAGGCTCCGCCGGGATCGAAGCGGCGGCGCAATTGGGTCATCAGCCAAGCCAGATCATAGCCTGTTGCGGCGGCGGAGGGCTGGCAGCGGGCCTCGCGCTCGCATGCCGCTATGCCAAGGTCCATTTGGTCGAGCCGGTCGGCTGGGACATGGTGGGTCAGGCGATGGCAGCGGGCGCAATCGTGCAGGCGGCGGGCGATGCGCCCAAGACGATCTGCGACGCGCTGCAACCGACCGCGACCAAGCCGCTCAATCTCGACTTGCTCAAAGGGCGGGCCGAGCCGGGCATCACCGTGACCGATGACGAGGTCCGCGCGGCGCAGCGCTGGGCCTTTGCCAACTTGCGCATGGTGATCGAACCGGGCGGCGCGGCGGCTCTGGCAGCGGCGCTGGCGGGCAAGGTTGAGCTTGATGACCACACCGTGATCATGCTCACCGGCGGCAATGCCGATCCGGCGGCCTTCGCGGAGACGATTGGAACGGCATAGGTTGCATTTGACAATCGGCCTGCACTTTCGCACTGAGTGCGGCGAAGAGAGAGAAAGGGATCGTTCTCATGCAAGCGCAATTACTCGGGCCTGCCGCCGTACTGGTGGTGTGGACAATCA
>JBCCOF010000080.1:0-13601 GCA_039025455.1 Pseudomonadota bacterium
GTCGTTCGGGTCGTTCGGGTCGTTCGGGTCGTTCGGGTCGTTCGGGTCGTTCGGGTCGTTCGGCATGATCAGCTCCGTCAAGGTCAAGTGCGAAAATGCGCTCTCAACCTCCGGAATAGATCAACTTGCGGTGCGAATGCGTGATCGAGATCACGCCGATCTCGAAACTGATTGCCACGCCGTTCTGCACTACCGGAACAACAAAAACACCCCGCCCATGGCCGCCATGCCGGTTACCATATGGCCCGCATCGATCAGGAAATGCGTAAACGTCTTTCGCAGATAGAGGTAATGCACACCCACCGCCGGGATCATCACACCGACAGCAAACCCGACCGACATCATTATCACAACATGCGGCGCGGGATTGGTGCGGGCGAGCAAGTGCCACAGCACCATCGCGATCAACATCTCGAACAAGAATGTCAGCCCGAAGATCAGCGCCATATTGCCGGTCTGCACCTGCTCGTCCGACATTCCGGCGGCCTTTTGCCATGCCTTGCCAAAGATCACGCCATACCAGATCGCGCCGACCATAAAGAACGCCGCCGCCCCCGCGAGCACGGGCCACAATGCAAAATCACTCATGAAAATCTCCTCCCAAGCCACAGGTGCTAGCGCAAACGACGCTGCGCGTGTAGAGGCGCGCGCATAATGTCTTCTCAGACCACCACGCTCCCCGACCAGAAACGGATCGGCATGGTCTCGCTCGGCTGCCCCAAGGCGCTGGTTGATAGCGAGCGCATTCTGACGCGGCTGCGCGCCGATGGCTATGCGATGTCGCCCGATTATGACGGCGCGGATATCGTGCTGGTCAACACCTGCGGCTTCCTCGACAGCGCGAAGGAAGAAAGCCTTGCCGCGATCGGTGAAGCGATCTCCGAAAATGGCCGTGTGATCGTGACCGGTTGCATGGGTGATGAGGCAGACGCGATCCGCGCCGCGCACCCGCAAGTGCTCGCGGTAACCGGTGCGCATCAATATGAGGATGTTGTCGAAGCGGTCCATGAACACGCGCCGCCGAGCCAAGGGCCGTTTGTCGACCTTATCCCCCAGCCCGACATAAAGCTCACGCCGCGCCATTACAGCTATCTGAAAATCTCCGAAGGCTGCAACCATTCCTGCTCCTTCTGCATCATCCCCGATCTGCGCGGCAAGCTCGCCAGTCGCCGGATCGACGCGGTTTTGCGCGAAGCGGAGAAGCTGGTCGCAGCTGGCACCAAGGAACTGCTCGTGATCAGTCAGGACACCAGCGCCTATGGTGTCGATACGCGGCACGAGGAGCGCAATTGGAAGGGCACTCCCGTACGCGCGCATATGACCGATATGGCGCGCGAACTGGGCGGGCTGCGCATGAGTGATGGCAAGCCGCCATGGGTCCGGCTGCATTATGTTTACCCCTATCCGCATGTCGATCAGGTCATTCCGCTGATGGCCGAGGGGCTGCTAACGCCCTATCTCGACATCCCGTTTCAGCACGCCGCGCCGCCTGTTCTCAAACGCATGAGACGCCCGGCCAACGAAGCCAAAGTGCTCGACCGGCTCAAGAAATGGCGCGAGATTTGCCCCGATATCGCGATACGCTCCAGCTTCGTGGTCGGCTTTCCGGGTGAGACCGAGGAAGACTTTCGATACTTGCTCGACTGGCTCGAAGAAGCACAGCTGGACCGCGTCGGCGGCTTCCGCTTTGAGCCGGTCGAAGGCGCAGCGGCTAACGACCTCTCCGACCCGGTTCCCGAAGAAATCAAGGAGGAGCGCTTTCAACGCCTGATGGAGGCCACCTCGCGTATCAGCGCGGCCAAACTCGCCGCCAAAGTCGGCCGCGCAATTCCTGTGATTATCGATGAGGTCGGCGAAGCGGACGAGGACGGCGATATCGGAGCCACCGGACGCAGCCAGGCTGACGCGCCCGAGATCGACGGCGCGGTTTATCTGCGCAATGTGCCGGAAACGCTCGCGGCGGGCGACATTGTTGATGTGACCGTCGAGGACGCCGACGCGCATGACCTGTTCGGAGTTATCGAAACGCTTTCTTGACCCATCGGCGGCCAAAAGCGGGAACGATTGAACCCTCGCGCGTTGGGTGAGCAAATGACGATTTCCCTCACATCGCACTTCGCCTTTCAGCTTGATCAGCCGACCGATGCGCTGCTTCAATTCGAAGCCGCTGCCTTGCCAGAACAACGGGTGATTGCGAGCGAAACCCGGCTCAGCCAAGGCGTCCAGTTTTCGCGCGTGCCAGCACAAGATTCGATCGGAGAACGCATATGGCTGCACGCGCAAGGGCGGATAGAGGTCGAATACAGCGCAACGGTTGAAACAAGGCGCGAAGTGACCCCACTCGAGGGGCTCGATGCACTGCCACCGCACAAATTGCCCGGTGAAGCGGTGCAGTATCTGCTGGACTCGCGATATTGCCAATCGGACGCTTATCAGAACCTCGCCGCGGATGAATTTGCCGGGACCGCGGGGGGTGCACGGATTGCAGCTATTCGAAACTGGATCGCGGAGACGTTCGAATACGCGCCCGGATCAAGCGATACGGATACCGACGCCAGCGATAGTTTTGTCGCGCGGCGCGGAATCTGCCGCGATTTCAGCCACGTCCTGATCCTGCTCGCACGCGCATCGGCAATCCCTGCTCGATACGTCGCATGTTACGCGCCAGGCGTCACGCCGCAGGATTTCCACGCCATCGCAGAAGTTTACCTCTCCGACCCTCTAAGCGAGAGCGGCGGTGCGTGGCATTTGGTCGATGCGACCGGCATGGCGGAATTGGTCAACACCGCAAAAATCGGCGTTGGTCGCGATGCGGCGGATGTGAGCTTTTTGACGACCTTTGGCCCAATGCGGTTCAATTCGAGCAAGGTTGAGGTCTCGCTTGCCTAGGCGCTGCCGCGTTTGAGCAAGCGCACCGGCACGCGCTGGATGCTTGGGTGCGGTCCGTCACCCGTCACCGCCTCAACCAGCATCCTGCCCGCCTGATCCAGATCGGGCTCGATGGTGGTAAGCGGCGGGGTGGTCAATTCGCTTGCGGGAATGCCGTCAAAGCCTACCAGCTTGATGTCATCGGGGATTCTGCGTCCCGCGCCCTGCAAAGCCTCCATCACGCCAAATGCCAACGCGTCGCACACTGCGAATATGCCGTCACAAGCGGTCTCATTCGCAACCAGAGCCTCGCCCGCAATCCGCCCCTGCTCGCGCCGCGCAGCTCCAGGTGCGATTTCGAGCAGCTGCGCGGACAGCCCTATCTCCCCGGCGCGGTCCAAGAACGCATCGGCACGCTCCGCAAACTGGCGTTGCGGGCTGCCCTGTGACCCGACGCAGACCAGATTTTGGCATCCCGCAGCGGCAAGATGCTCTGCCGCCAGCCGCGCACCGGTTTCGTTATCCGATGACACCCAATCCAGATCACCCAAAGGCGACCCCCAATAGGCGACCGGCTCGGTGCTTTCACCGATCTTGCGAAAATAGTCCCAAGCCGTCCGGTTGGCCGTGGTTCCGATCACGATCAGCCCCTCGGCCTGACCTCGTTCGACGAAATGGCCGAACAGCTTGTCTTCCTCCGCCTGAAGCGAAACCAGCACTTCCAGATCGCGCTCTGCCGCCGCGGCGCATATCCCGCCCAACAGCGCATAGGAGAACGGGTTCACATCGCGCGCCCCGCCGCCCGGCTTGCAGATCACCACGGTCGCAAGCGTGCCGGTGTGGCCCCGACGCAGTCGCGCCGCGCGCTCATCAACGAAATAGCCGAGCTCCTTCGCGGCGCTCAGTACCTTGTCGCGCGTGCCCTCGCTGATCATCGAGGAGCCCGACAATGCGCGCGAAACCGTCGGCTGACTCACGCCAGCGCGTTCGGCTACTTCGAAACTGGTGACCCGTCCGGGCCTTCGCCGCGCGTCCAAAATCCCATCCCTCCACTCAATTCCGCGCTTACACCCGCAAGTTTATCGGGGGGCGATGCGCAGTTGAATAGCTATGCAGCCCTATGGCCCAGACTTGCCCGCCGCGCTAGAACCACAAGGCAATGTTCCATAAGTTGCGTCAGTGGGAGGCCCGATTCATGTCAGCACCGGTGATTTCTGCTGATCGACTGCTGATGTTTGGCGCGACAGGTGATCTGGCCCGCCGCATGCTGCTCCCCTCGCTTTGCGCGCTCGATGTCGATGGATTGTTACCAGAGAATTTGCGGATCATCTGCACCGCGCGCAGCAACTACAGCGATCAGGAATTTCGCCAATTGGCGCGCGAAGCGCTTGAAACCTATCTGCCCGATGCCCGTCGCGGCGGCATGGCACAGTTTCTCAACAAGCTTTCCTATCAATCACTCGATGCAACCACGCTCGAAGGCTTCGATGCCCTCGCTGAAAAAGTAGGCCCATCGACCAATGCAAAGGGCGATGGGGAATTGGCGATTTTCCTCTCCACCGCACCCAGCCTGTTTGGTCCCACTATCGCTGGATTGCAGCATGCCGGATTGACCGGAGAACATGTGCGGATCGGGCTGGAAAAGCCGCTCGGCACCGATTTGGAAAGCAGCTGCGCGATCAACGATGCCGTGGCCGAGGCGTTCGACGAAGACCAGATTTTCCGGATCGACCACTATCTTGGGAAAGAGACGGTGCAGAACCTGCTTGCGCTGCGCTTTGCCAATGTCCTGTTCGAACCGATCTGGAATTCGAACTATATCGAGCATGTCCAGATCACCGTTGCCGAAACAGTCGGGCTGGAATCGCGGGTGAGCTATTACGATGACAGCGGCGCTTTGCGCGACATGGTGCAAAACCACATGCTGCAATTGCTGGCGCTGGTGGCGATGGAGCCACCGACGAGCCTCGATGCAACCGCCGTTCGCGATGAAAAGGTCAAGGCATTGCGCGCACTTAGGCAAGTGGCAGCGAGTGAAACGGTCACCGGTCAATATCGCGCGGGCGCCATCGTAGGCGAGGCGGTGCCCGGCTATGACGAGGAGCTAGGCAAGGAATCCGACACCGAGACTTTCGTCGCGATCAAGGCGCATATCGACAATTGGCGCTGGAAAGGCGTGCCGTTCTACCTGCGCACAGGCAAACGCATGCACGAGCGCGTGACCGAGATTGTGGTGCAGTTCCGCTGCGTGCCGCACTCGATATTTGACGGGCAAGGCGGCGCATCAACGATGCAGCCCAACCGGCTCGTGATCGGTATCCAGCCCGAAGAGAACATCACATTATCGCTGATGGCGAAAGTGCCAGGCCTTGGCGTAGACGGCGTGCGGCTGCGCGAAGTGCCGCTGGAAATTACCATGCCCGATGCCTTTGTCGGTCAGCACCGGCGGATCGCTTACGAGCGGCTGTTGCTCGATCTGGTCAAAGCCGACCAAACTTTGTTTGTGCGCCGCGACGAGGTGGAAGCGCAATGGCACTGGATCGACGCCATCCGCGCCGCTTGGGAGGCGGAAGGCGTAAAACCAAAGGCCTACACTTCGGGTTCTTGGGGGCCGAGCTCCGCGATTGCTCTTACCGAGCGCGACGGTGTCACGTGGCATGACTGAGCTCAACAAAACTCTGCGCAAGGTGACCGAGCGCATTGTCGAGCGCTCCAAAGACTCGCGCAGTGCCTATCTCGAACTGATGCGCCGAGAGGCCGACCGCCGCCCCGAGCACAAAGACATCGCCTGCTCCAACCTCGCTCATGCCTTTGCGGGCGCGCTTGAGGATCAGGATGCGATGAAGAACCAGCGCGGCCCCAATATCGGCATCGTCACTGCCTATAATGACATGCTTTCCGCGCATCAGCCCTATGGTCGCTACCCCGACCGGATGAAGATCTACGCCCGCGAAGTTGGCGCCACGGCGCAGGTGGCTGGTGGGACGCCTGCAATGTGCGACGGTGTGACACAGGGCGAAGACGGGATGGAGCTGTCCCTGCTGAGCCGCGATGTGATCGCGCTATCGACCGGCGTTGCGCTCTCGCACCAGATGTATGACGGGATCGCGTGTCTTGGCATTTGCGACAAGATTGTGCCGGGTCTGCTGATGGGCGCGCTGCGCTTCGGGCATTTGCCCGCGGTGTTTGTGCCGTCCGGTCCGATGCCCTCGGGCATTTCAAACAGCCAAAAACAGGAAACCCGCCAGAAATACGCCGCGGGCGAAATCGGGCGCGACGCGCTGCTCGAGAGCGAATTGGGGTCATACCATTCGCCCGGCACTTGCACCTTTTATGGCACTGCCAATTCGAACCAGATGATGATGGAGATGATGGGGCTGCACATCCCCAGCGCTGCCTTCGTCACTCCGGGTACAAAATTGCGTCAAGCTCTCGACCGTGCCGCGGTTCACAGGCTCGCAGAGCTTTCGGGCACGACGGAGCGCACGCTGGCGCAAGTCGTCGATGAAAAAGCGATTGTGAACGCGACCGTGGGCCTGCTTGCGACCGGCGGATCGACCAACCATGCGATCCATATCCCGGCCATGGCACGCGCGGCGGGCATTGTGATCGACTGGACCGATCTGGCCGAACTGTCGAGCGTCGTGCCCCTGCTCGCGCGGGTCTATCCCAACGGCACCGGCGATGTGAACCACTTCCACGCGGCGGGCGGCATGGCCTATGTCATCCGCGAATTGCTCGATGCGGGGCTGGCGCACGGCGACATTCTGACGGTCTCGGAAGAGGGGATGGAAGCCTACACCGCAGAGCCGGTTCTGGACGGCGATGAGTTATCCGCCACGCCGGTCACCGCCACCCGCGACGATACGATGCTGCGCCCCGTCGCCGAGGCCTTCCAGCCCGATGGCGGGATGAAACTGCTCACCGGAAATCTCGGGCGGGCCTGCTTCAAATCCTCCGCCGTCGCGCGCGAATTGTGGACCATTGAAGCGCCTGCCCGCGTGTTCGAGTCACAGGCCGATGTGATCACCGCATTCAAGGCTGGCGAGCTTGACCGCGATGTTGTCGTGGTCGTCCGGTTTCAGGGCCCGCGCGCCAATGGCATGCCCGAACTCCACGCCCTCACTCCGTCGCTCGCCGTCCTGCAGGGACGCGGGCACAAGGTTGCATTGGTCACCGATGGGCGAATGTCGGGCGCGTCAGGCAAAGTCCCGTCCGCGATTCACTGCACGCCAGAGGCAAAGGGCGGTGGGCCGCTTGCGCTGCTTCTGGATGGCGACATCATCAAAGTCTGCGCGGAAACCGGCGAGCTCTCGACCAGCGCCGACCTATCCACCCGCACCCCTGCCCCTGACCCGCAAGTCGAGCATGGCGTCGGGCGCGAGCTGTTCCGGATAATGCAGGTGCAGGCCGATGGCGCGGAGCAAGGCGCGTCGGCCATGCTGGCGAGCGCGGGGCTTTAGCGCGTGAGTGCGGACACCCAGATCGTCTCCGTCGATATCGGCGGAACCCATGCGCGCTTTGCGCTTGCGACTTTGGGCGATGACGGGGGCATAGAACTGGGTGAGCCGGTCACACTGCACACGCAGGATCACGTCAGCTTCCAGAGCGCGTGGGACGAATTTCGCAGTCGGATGGGCGGCACGCTGCCCCCTGCTGTCGCAATGGCGATTGCCGGGCCGATCAATGATGAAATGATCCGCTTCACCAACAATCCATGGATCCTGCGCCCGCCTCTGATCGCGGAGAAGCTGGGCTGCGAGCGTTACACCCTCATCAATGATTTCGCCGCCGTCGCGCATGCTGCTGCGCGCGCGCCTGCCGACCAGTTCGAACACCTTACCGGACCCGAAACCGATCTACCCGCGACCGGCACGATCAGCGTGCTTGGCCCCGGCACGGGACTAGGCGTGGCGCATTTCTGGCGCGGCGATGGCGGCGCTTACAGCGTTCAGGCGACCGAAGGCGGGCATGGCGACTTCGCACCGCTCGATGCGATTGAGGACGCGATCCTCGCGCGCCTGCGACAGCGTCATAACCGTGTCTCGAACGAGCGGGTCGCATCTGGTCCGGCCATCGTCGATATCTACGAAACGCTCGCAGCCATCGAGGGCCGCGCGATTCAGTCGCTCGACGATGTGGCCATCTGGACCGCCGGTATTGCCGGAGAAGACAGCCTCGCTGCAGCCGCCGTGGATCGTTTCTGCCTCGCTTTGGGCGCCGTCGCGGGGGACATCGCGCTCGTCCAAGGGGCGAGCGGTGTGGTGATCGCCGGAGGCCTTGGATACCGATTGCGAGACACGCTGCTGTCCTCCGGCTTTGGCGCGCGCTTCTGCGCCAAGGGCCGGTTCGCCAATCTGATGGCCAGCATGCCGGTCAAGCTCATCACCCACCCACAGCCGGGCCTGTTCGGCGCCGCTGCCGCCTTCGCCAAGGAACACCTCGTTGACTGACACGCAATCGCTTTCGCACATCCCCGACCTGCTCGACCGACTGCAAGAGCTTCACCAGCGGACGCGCGAAACGCCGCTGTTCAACCCGGTGTTTCAGCTCGGCCTCGATCTGTCGCGCGCGCTCGAAGGGGATGCGCTCGATCTTGATGCGGTCGAGGAACTGGTCGAAGAATTGGAATGCGCTAGCCTGCAATCGCGCGCCAAACGGCTGCGGCGCAATCTTGCTCCGGTTGCTCAGGACGCCAACATGGCAGCTCTGACCGAGGTTTTGGCGAGTGACACCGATTTTGACGCCTTTCGCGCGCGGTGGGAGACACCGTTTCTCCATGCTGTCTTCACCGCGCACCCGACATTTCTGCTGACACCGGCGCAATCCGCCGCCGTCGCGAAGGCGGCCAGCTCCGACGCGGAAATCGAACGCTCTGTCTGTGCGGCCAGCGGGGAACGCCCGGCGGTGACGCTGGATTACGAGCATGGCGAAGTGGTGAGCGCGCTGGCCCACGCACAAGACGCGCGCAACGAAATCGTGAAAGCCGCGCTCGAACGCGCCGCCGAAGCATGGCCAAGCAAGTGGTTCGACTTCAAACCTGTGCCGTTCCGGTTCGCCAGCTGGGTTGGCTACGACATGGACGGGCGCACCGATATCAAGTGGTATACCTCAATCCGGTTCCGTCTGTCGGAAAAGGCCCAAAGGCTTGAGCGCTATGCAAATGATCTCGCCGAAATAGATGCAGAACACAGGCTGATCGCAACCCTTTGCGCAGGCGCTCAGCATGCGGCGCAAAGCGCGGGCGACTTTAGCGGAGAATTATCGGCCCCGGAGGATCTGTCCGCCGCCGCCAACCGCCTAACCGCCGACGCGTCTGAAAAGCTCAATTCGCTCAAACCTCTGATCGACGCGCTCGAAACGGAAGCGCGCGAGGCGGAAACTGACCGCGCCATTGCGCTCAAGATGCTCGCCGCCGCCATGCGCGCCGACGGGCTGGGCATGGGGCACATCCATTTCAGGGTAAACGCCAAACAGCTGCACAACGCCATTCGCAGCCAGATGCACGACACGCCCACGCTTGATCTAGCGAGCAAGAGCGCGATGGCGACTTTGCGTCGGATGCTGAAAGAGGTACAGCCGCTCCGCACCAATTTTGCCAGCCTCGCCATCGAAAGCTCGACCGCGACCCGGCAATTCCTGGCAATGGCGCAAATCCTTCAGCATATCGACGCCGACACGCCGATCCGGATGCTGATCGCCGAATGCGAACAACCCTCCACAATCCTCGCTGCGCTCTATTTCGCAAAGCTGTTCGGGATCGAAGGGAAGGTCGATGTCTCACCGCTGTTCGAGACCGAAAGCGCGCTTGAACATGGCGGGCGGTTCCTCGATTCTCTCTGCGCCGAGCAACCCTATCAGGACTATGTGAAGCTGCGCGGACGCGCCTGCATTCAGACCGGCTTTTCCGATGCCGGGCGTTTTGTCGGGCAAATACCTGCCAGCCTCGCAATCGAGCGCCTGCAAGGGCGTTTTGCTTCGGCGATGGCGAAAAACGGGCTGAGCGATGCCTCAGCGCTGATTTTCAACACCCATGGCGAAAGCATGGGGCGCGGCGCGCATCCCAGCGGCTTTGCCGACCGCCTCACATGGCCAATGAGCCGCTGGGCACGAGCGCGTTTCGCCGCCGAAAACATCGATCTTGAACCCGAAGTGAGTTTCCAAGGCGGAGACGGCTATCTTCACTTTGCGACACCGGAGCTGGCGCGCGCAACCCTCACCCGGATCGCTTGCGCACCCAAATTTGAAGCCGATGCGGCGGGTGACCCGTTCTATTCGCGCACCGATGTCAGTCTCGATTTCTACCGTGCAGTGCGCGCCCATCAACGCCAACACCTGCGCAGTTCAACCTATTCGCGCGCAGTCACCGCCTTCGGGTTGGGCTTGCTCAATTCAACGGGCAGCCGCGTTTCGCGCCGCCAGTCCGACCTGTCTGCCGACCGCGATATGAACCTGCGCCAGATCCGCGCGATCCCGCACAATTCAATCCTTCAACAGCTTGGCTATCCGGTCAATGTGATCGCCGGGATCGGCACGGCGGCGGAGGACAATTACGAAGAACTCGCCGCGCTGATCGAAGACAGCCCGCGCGCGCAACAATTGATGCGTTTGGCACGAAGTTCCAACGCGCTCGCCAGCATCAAATCGGTTGCCGCCTATGGAGAATTGTTCAATTCCGCATATTGGGCCAGTCGCCCTTACCGCGGGACAGAGAAGCATCTCTCGGGTGCGTGCGAAGTTTTGGCTGAGCACCTCACCAGCGATGATCGCACCGGTGTTTTCCGCCGCCTGGCATCGCGTCTGCGGGTTGACGCACTCAAATTTCACCGTCTCCTGGAACTGCTGCCCGCAGAAGAACCTGACCCGGAGCGCGAGACCACCCGTCGCCTGATCGGTGCGGCGCAGGCTTTGCGGCTGGCGCTGTTTCAGCACATCTTCCTCAAAGCCGTGTCGGTCCCGGTCTTTAGCCGGGCGAATGATATCAGCCGCGAAGATGTGCTCGAAATGGTATTTTCGCTGCGGATCGAGGATGCGCTCGCGCAAATGCGGCGCGCCTTCCCGACGCACTTTCCTCAAGCGACTGATTTCTCAGTCGATGCTCCGGCCGATTACCCGGACAGCGCAGCAGAGGGCTACGCCCAGATCGGACGCGAATTGATCGATCCGATCGAGCGGGCCTATTCATTGATGCTAAGGATTTCGACTACAATCGCGAACCAATTTGGCGCGCATGGCTAGGTGAGGTGCCTGCGGCAATCATGTTAACGATTTTGCCCGCCGAGTCCCCTTGCGAGACGCAGCCAAGTTAGTAACTGGCGGTTAAGCGAAAAATGCGTAATAATCCGCGCATGATTAACCGATCGATCAAGCTGAGCCTCGCCGCTGCGTTGGCGTTCACCACTCTTGTTGGCGGCGCTGGCACTGCGATTGCCCAAACATCCGCTAACGCTGCAGCCTCTGCAGCCGAAGAAGTTGCAAGAGAAGCCGAGGCCGCTGCGAATGCCGCCGCTGATCCGATCCGTTCGGTCGATCCTGATACGGTAGGCGCTCCACCTGCTAACGACGCAGCACTGCCAGAACCCGAGCTTGGCGTTCTGCCAAAGCGGTTTGAGCCGGGCCTGCCGCCGCTTGAAGATGATCTTCCCGAATTGCCGCCATTGGCGGAAGAAGAGCTTGGCAGCGTGGAGCCACCGCGCACTCCGGCAATCCGCGAGATTTCGCGGCCGATGGTGCAGGCATTGCCAACACCGCAGCCCACCACTCGCGCACCGGCAGCCACTCGCGAGGTCGTCAGCAACGATCCGTTTGTGATCAAGAGCATCCTGCCGGTAGGTGGCACAATCAAATACGGCGAGCACTTCTGGAACGAATCACGGGCGCCGAAAAAGGGCAAGCTTGTCATCACGGTTGACCTTAATGCTCGCGTGATCAGCGTGTTTCGCGATGGCCACGAAATCGGCACGGCTGTGGCGCTGCTTGGCACCAAGTCGCACCCGACACCGCTCGGACGGTTCAAAATCCTGACCAAGGAAAAGGACAACGTCTCGGAGAAATACAACAACGCTCCCATGCCGTGGACACTGCGCCTGACGTGGAGCGGCATTGCGATCCACGGTTCACCTGTGATCAACGGCTATGCCAGCCACGGCTGCGTCGGTGTACCAGATGAGTTCGCCGCAAAGCTGTTCGCAATTGCCAAGGTCGGCGATGAAGTGGTCATCACCCGCGGCGGTATCATCGGCGTGGGCGACAAGATCGGATAGTCAATGCGGCGCTCTGGGTGGTTCGGGGACGAACCGCCAGACCCGCATTTCCACTCCGACTTTGGCAACCCGCTCAATGCCGGGCGCAATCAGAACCCCCGCAATCGAAGCGTTCTCTTCGCGCCATAATCGGTCATAGGCTCTGCCTGCCTCGCTTCGAGTGGCAACGCCGCCCAAGTCACCGATGATGCGCATCATCGTTTCGATTGCGATGACCCGCGGCACATTCGCATAATAACGGAAGGCAGGACCCCCTTCCTCGCGGTGAACCATCTCTTCCCAATCGAGCTGCGCATACCATTCAATCGCGCGCCAGGCCTCCGACAAGTGTTGCGCGCTGAGCGCAAGCGCATCGACCGGCAACGCATCCTCATGCGCAGCGAGGTGTTCGCGCATCCGCACCCGGTCAAAGGCGAGGTCAGCATTGGAGGGATCGCGAGCAGGCGCAATTCCGGCATCAGCCACAACCCGCTCCAACTCATCCTTGCGCCAATCGAGCAGCGGACGCAGAAGCGTAAGATCGCTATCGGGAAGTGGGCTTACCGCGCGAACGCCGGCAAGGCCTGACAGCCCGCTTCCACGCGCAAGTCGCATCATTAGGGTTTCGGCCTGATCGTCGGCGTGGTGCGCGGTCGCCACCGCTCCCAGCGCCTCAGTCTTTGCCCATGTTCCAAGAGCGCGATACCGCGCTTCTCGTGCTTTCGCCTGAATGTTACCCGCGGCCACCTGTACTGTCAGCGGGGCAAACGGTACATCGAGCGCGGCGCACACTTTGCCCACAAAGGCTACCTCACGTGCAGCCTCGGGACGCAACCCGTGATCGACGCTGGCAACGCATACCTCACCAGGCAACGCGGCGTGGGCGAGCAACAGCAAGGCGAGGCTATCAGGACCGCCCGACACCGCCAGACCCAATGGTCCGGACCGTTCTTCACAAGGCCAGAGGAATTCGAGCCGCTCGCGAAAACGACGGGTCAGTTCAGGATCGGCATCCGGGATGGGTTCCGACGTATCAATCAGCGCCTCTTTGCCCTGCGAGCGAATTACTCGCAGGTGACCTTCTGACGATTGGTCTCGTAGCGGGTCGCAAGACGTCCACTTGCCGCAGCAGGGTAAGTCTCGCCGAATTCAGCAAGCGCGATGCAAGCGCGGCGGGTGTCGTCCATTGCAATCATCGATTGCGCCAGGAACAGCAGGCTGTCCGGCGCGCGTTGGGCTGTCTTGTCAGCCTGATAATTGCGCAAGAACCAGCGTGCCGCTTCCTCTGCCATGCCGTCATCCAGATAGGCCCGGCCCAGCAGGTTTCGCCCGTATGTGGCGCGCCAGTGCGAGGGATACTTTTCAACGAAATCGGTAAGCGCCTGGCGTGCCTCGGGATAAAACTTGGCATTCCAGAGGCGGAAACCATAGGAATAATCATCGTCGCCCGCATCATCGGTCTGCGGTTTCGTGATCGCCTGGACCGCCGCA
>JBCCOF010000081.1:0-13584 GCA_039025455.1 Pseudomonadota bacterium
CGCTCGACAGCGCGCGCGACCTCTCCGGTGAAGCTGCCCGAATTGCCCGCATCGGTCAGCTCGACATAGTCGACGAACCATCCATCCGCGCGCAGTTCGGCGGCAAAATGGCGCATGGCCGAGAAGATCAGGACGATCTTTTGCTTGTGGTGTTTGACATAGGTGGCCTCGTCCCAGACCTCCATCATCACGATGACGGTGTCGTCCTTGGAACGCCCACGCAATGTTGGCAGCGTGCGGGTGAGCTGATCGCCGAGAACGGGAACGAGAACGGGGTTGTCGGGGGCAATTGTCTTTTCAGGCATTGCCACCCAAACGCGTCATCCCGCACGCGGGTTCCTCGCGCTATTCTTCGGGGAAGCGCGCCTCGCAGGCCTCGAGATAGTCTTTCGGATTGCCTTCGCCAAAGGCTTGCTTCGCGCCATCCTCAACCATCTGTTCGGGATCGCCGCTCAGAAGCTTTGCAGCCAAATCGGTGTCGGTCTCCACCTTGTCCTCGAGCCGGTCAAAGACAGCCTCGATATCCTTGGCCTTATCGCCAAATTCCGCCTCGTCTTCCTCGAGTGTGCCTTTGAAGAAGCTCGCCATGGCATAGCAGGAAAGGATGGCATCCTGCTCGTTTTCAGGAAGCTCGGGCTTATCATCGGGCCCGCCAATGCCGAATTTCTTTTCACAATTCGCAACCGCGCCGTTGTAGTCCTTGGCACCGAGCTCTTCGACCAGCGCGTCTGAGATATCAAGCGTGTCCATCGCCGCTTCGAAATCGAGTTCGTCACCCTTTGAAGCCGCGATCAGGATGTACTGCATGGTGCTGGAAAACTCGTCCAGCGTAATCGATTCGGTTGCACCGCGACCGTTCGCCTCGCGCATGGAAAGCGATTGGACAACAAAGCAGGTCTGTGCCGCATCATCCCAATCCTGTGGAATTTCAATAGGTTCCGGCGCTGCAAAGCAACCTGTCAGCGCCATTGCAGCGGCTCCGGCGAAAAGAAAAGTCCTCATATATTCCCCCCAACTGTTCGACCCGAGTGGTAGCGATCTTGCGCGCCATGCGCCACCGCTTTGCAGTGTAGCCGGAGCGATAAAATACGCGGCGTCGAAACTTCACACAAAACTGTAGGGGTCGATATCGATTCCAACCCGGACGCCGGGTGCAAACTCCTGTGAGCCGACCCATTGGCCCAGCGAGCGTTGAAGGTTGGCCGAGCGCCGCGCATTGACCAGAAAGCGGTATCGGTAACGCCCGCGCAGCAGCGCCATGGGCGCAGGGGCAGGGCCGAGGATATAGAGATCATCCTGCACCGGGCGCGTATCACCCAGCCGCACGGCGGCCTCGCGCGCTTCTTTTTCATCCTCGCTCGACAGGATGATCGCGGCCCAGCGGCCAAAGGGCGGGGCACCGGCTTCGCGGCGGGACTCGGTTTCGGCGGTGTAGAAGGCATCGCGGTCACCCGCTTCGAGCGCGGCGATAACCGGCGCGTCAGGGTGGCGCGTCTGGATCAGCACTTCGCCCGGCTTCGCGCCGCGCCCTGCGCGACCGGCAACCTGCGCGACTTGTTGATAGGTGCGCTCGGCGGCGCGCAAATCTCCGCCTTCAAGGCCGAGATCAGCATCGACCACGCCCACCAGAGTAAGCTCGGGAAAGTGGAATCCTTTGGTCACCAATTGCGTGCCGACGATCACGTCGATGGCCTTGGCCTCGGCTTGGGCGATGAATTCGGCGGCGCGTTCGGGCGATCCGAGCGTGTCGGAGGTTGCGACCGCCACGCGCGCTTCGGGCATCAGGGCCGCGACCTCGTCCGCGATCCGCTCCACACCGGGGCCACAGGCGACAAGACAATCGGTCTCGCCGCATTCGGGACAGGCATCGGGCGGCGCGGTTTCCAGCCCGCAATGGTGGCAGGCGAGACGGCTGGAGAGGCGGTGCTCGACCAGCCACGCGCTGCAATTGGGACACTGGAACCGGTGTCCGCAATTGCGGCACAGAGTCAGCGGGGCATAGCCGCGCCGGTTGAGGAACAAGAGCGATTGCTCGCCCGCCTCAAGCCGTTTTTTCAGCCCTTCGATCAGTGGCGCGGCGAGCCAGCTTCCGTTGGCGGGCTTTTCAATCGTCAGGTTGATCAGGCGAATGTCCGGCAGAGTCGCCCCGCCAAAGCGGCTGGGCAATTCGAGTTTGGTGTAGGTGCCCGTGTTCGCCATGTGCAGGCTTTCGAGCGCCGGGGTCGCGCTCGCCAGAACCACGGGGATCGACTCAAACCGCGCCCGCATCACGGAGACATCGCGCGCATTGTAGCGCACGCCATCGTCCTGCTTGAAGCTGATCTCGTGCGCCTCATCGACGACGATCAGACCGAGATTGGCGTAGGGTAGGAACAAAGCCGAGCGCGCGCCGACAATTACCTGCGCACCCCCGTCTTTTGGACCCTCGCTGATCGCGCGCCATGCGCGTCTGCGCTCGGTGGATTTAAGCGAGGAGTGCCACAGGACAGGCGGAGTGCCAAAGCGCTGTTCAAAGCGGTGAAGGAAATTCTCGGTCAGCGCGATTTCGGGTAGCAGCACCAGCACTTGGCGGCCCATGCGGATGGCTTCGGCAACGGGTTCGAAATAGGTTTCGGTCTTGCCCGAACCCGTCACCCCGTCGAGCAGGAAGGGCGCGAAGTCCTTTGCGGTGACAGCGGCGACCAGCTCCTTGGCGACGCGCAATTGATCGGGCGAGAGCGCGGGCTGATGGTGATCAGGATCGGCGGGCGGGAAGGGGCGGTCGATGGCGACGCTCACCGGCTCGATCGCGCCTTGATTGACCAATCCGCGCAGCACCCCTTCGGACACGCCCGCGATGCCGGCCAGCTCGCGCATCGTGCCCTGTTCGCCTTCGAGCCCTTCGATGGCAGCCGCGCGCTGCGGCGTCATGCGTTCGGGCATCCCGCCGCTGAGCCGGTATTCGGTCGTCGTGGTCGGCCCGCCCAGCGCGCCGCCGCTGGAGAGGACCATCCGCGCCACGCTGGCGAGCGGGGCGCAGTAATAGTCGGCGGTCCACTCGATCAGGCGGCGCAGCGGCTCGGCGAGAGGAAGGACGTCCACCACCTCAAGGATCGCGCGCAGCTTGCTTGCCTCGATCTCGCGGCCCGGCAAGCGGCCTTCGTCCCAGACAATGCCCGTGACCTTGCGCGGCCCCAAAGGCGCGATCACGACGCTGCCCGGCTCGACGCTCGCACCCTCGGGCACGGTGTAATCGAGTGGGCCGAGCGCGGCGTTGAGCACAAGGAGGCGGACACGGCGTTTCATGCCATGCCCTTATGTGGGCGGGGTGCGTATGCGGGCAAGGGGGCACGGGCGATCCGTCACCACCCGTGCGCCAATCATCTTAAAAACGCGCGGTCAGGCCCAGATTGATCACATGGTCCATCCGGTCCTCGCCATCCCTGAACACATATTGGTTGAGATAGCCGGGCGTGAAGGTAAAGCCGTCCGCCACCGGAATGCTCACCCCGGCAAAGTTGCGCCACAGGCCAAGCCCGCCGCGTTGCAGCGGGGTCTCGTTGATCCCGATAAACGGCTCGCTGTAGAGCACCAGATTGTTGGAATCGGTGATCGGGGCGGTCACTTGAACAAGGTTGCGATAGCGCAAGGCCGTCTCGCCATCCTCTTCAAAAAAGCGCTGTTCAAAGCGGTTGCGCGAGGTGACCTTGAGACCCGCCTCGTTCTCCAGCAGGGTCACATTGACCTCCTGATAAATGCGGTGCTCGTTGATCTCCACCGGGCCAACCGGATCGGTCAGGATAAAAGCATAGCCGCCGCCGACATCGACATCCTTGCTGATGCGGTATCCGATAAAGGAGCGCAGCAGCAGCTGTCCCAGCCGGTCTGCATCATTGGTGAAGCGCTCTTGGGCTTCACCGCGTGCGTACCAGTCGCCGTCCTCGTCTAGATCGACAAAGATGAACTGCCCGCCCCAGACATTCAGGTCTTCTTCCTGAGCAATTGCGGGGGCGGAAAGAGCGGTCGCGGCGAGGCAGGCGAGCGCTTTCAGATAGGTCTTCACGGGGGTCCTCCGACTCTACTTCAAAAGAAACAGCGTCACCGTACAGGAGGTTCCCATTCACTCGTGCGCGGCCAAGCTGGCGTATGCGGCGGGGCTATGCCAGAGAACGGGCACGAATCGCCGAACCATTGGGCTGAGAAAACCGGGAGAGCCGCCGCCATGAAATTCTTCGTCGACACCGCCGAGATTGATGACATCAAGGAGCTGGCCGCGACCGGCTTGCTTGATGGCGTCACCACCAACCCGTCGCTGATTGCGAAGTCGGGGCGCGATTTCATGGAAGTGACCAAGGAAATCTGCGGCATCGTCGATGGTCCGGTCAGCGCCGAAGTGGTCGCTCTCGATCACGAAACGATGATGAAAGAGGCCGAGGTCCTGCGCAAGATCGCGGACAATGTCTGCATCAAGGTGCCGTTGACGGTGGACGGGCTGAAAACCTGCAACGCGCTCACGCAGGACGGCACGATGGTCAATGTGACGCTTTGCTTCTCGGCCAATCAAGCGCTGCTCGCAGCCAAAGCAGGCGCGACTTTCATCTCGCCCTTTGTCGGCCGCCACGATGACAACGGCTTTGACGGGATGGACCTGATTTCCGACATCCGCCTGATCTATGACAATTACGCCTACGAGACCGAAATCCTCGTCGCCAGCGTGCGCCACGTCACCCATGTGCTCGAAAGCGCGAAGATCGGCGCGGATGTGATGACCGCGCCGCCCAAAGTGATTCATGGACTGTTCAAACACGTCCTGACCGACAAGGGGATCGAGGGCTTTCTGGCTGATTGGGAAAAGACAGGCCAGTCGATCGTTTAGTCCCGTGAGTCCCCGTGAAGACGGGGACCTCTTGCAACGGGCGCGGCGCTGGCCGATGGAGACACCCGCCTTCGCGGGTGCTCGCAATGGATAGATATGGCTGAAGAATCCCCTCTCGACACTTTCAAACAGGCGCTGACCGGCGCGGCGCGGGCGATTGCGCGCGACGAAGAGGTCGAGGTGGCGTGGAGCGCCGATGTGCCGGGGGCTGCGGGCAACCGTTTCCGCGTTCCGCTGCCCGGGCGCGATCTGCCTGAGGAGCAAGTGACCGAAGCGCGCGGCTTTGCCGATTCCTTCGCGCTCAAGCTGCGCCATCACGATGCGAGCCTGCATGCGGTGGGCGCTCCGCCAGAGCCGGTTGCGCGCGCATGTTATGATGCGATCGAGCAGGTTCGGTACGAGGCGCTGGGGGCAAACAATTATTCGGGAATGCGCGACAATCTCGATTTCGCGACCGTGCAGCGTCTGTCGACCGACAATATTGTGCGCGCGCAAAATTCTTCCGAAGTGCCACTGGAAACCGCGCTCTCGCTGATGCTGCGCGAAAAGCTGACGGGTGAGCCGGTGCCGAAAAAGGCGCAAGCGGGGCTTGGCCTTGTGCAGGACTTTCTCAACGAGAAACTGGGCGAGGATTTCTCGGCTTTGAGCGATACGCTCACTGACCAGGAAGCCTTTCAGAAACTCGCGCTCGATATGCTGCGCGAGCTTGACCTGACGCGCCCGACCGAAACGCCCGATGAAGCCGATGATGATCCCGAGGACGAAGACGAAAACTCGGATGACGAGCAGTCGGGCGACGAGCAGGACGAAGGCGATGCCGACCCGCAATCTTCCGAAGTTGCAGGCGATATGGCAGAGGGCGAGGGCGAAGGCGAAACCGACAGCGAGTTCTCCGCCGAAGAGGACATGCAGGACGGCGAACCGGGCGAGGAAGGCGATGCCTCCAATGCGCCCGTACGCCCCAATCGTCCTCAAGAGGAAATTCCCGAAGGGCTGGATTATCAGGCCTTTACCGAACGCTTTGACGAAGAAATCGAAGCACCCGAACTGTGCGACAGCGAGGAGCTGGACCGCCTGCGCGCCTATCTCGACAGCCAGCTGACCGGATTGCAAGGCGTGGTCACCCGGCTCGCCAATCGTCTGCAACGCCGCCTTATGGCGCAGCAAAACCGCAGCTGGGATTTCGATCAGGAAGAGGGCGTGCTGGACGCAGCAAGGCTGTCACGTGTGATCGTTTCACCCGGCACGGCGCTGTCTTACAAGGTCGAACGCGACATCGAGTTCAAGGACACGATTGTGACCTTGCTGATCGACAATTCCGGCTCGATGCGGGGCCGCCCGATCTCCATTGCGGCGATCAGCGCCGATATCCTTGCGCGCACGCTGGAGCGCTGTGGGGTGAAGACCGAAATTCTCGGCTTTACCACCCGCGCTTGGAAGGGCGGGCAATCGCGCGAGGCATGGCTCGCCGATGGCAAGCCGCAGGGGCCGGGACGCCTCAACGATCTGCGCCACATCATCTACAAACAGGCCGACGAGCCATGGCGGCGTGCGCGCCGCAATCTTGGCCTGATGATGCGCGAAGGGCTTTTGAAAGAGAACATCGACGGCGAAGCGCTGCTCTGGGCGCATTCACGCCTGATGTACCGCCCCGAAGAACGCCGCATCCTGATGGTGATATCCGACGGCGCGCCGGTGGACGATTCGACGCTGAGCGTGAACTCCGCAGGCTATCTCGAAGCGCATCTGCGCGGTGTAATCGACTGGATCGAGAAGATCTCGCCCATTCAACTGGTAGCCATCGGCATCGGCCACGATGTGACGCGCTATTATCGCCGCGCGGTAACGATCATGGATGTCGAGCAATTGGGCGGCACGATCATGGAGCAGCTCGCGGAATTGTTCGAGGACGAGAGGTAAGTTATTCGGAGTTCAAATCATCGATGTGATTGCGTAGGTCGAGAAACATAAGCGGCGTGGTTTTCTTCTTATTTTCTTCGGTATCCAACAGTCGGAAACCGCGCTTTCTATAGAAGTCGACCGATTTCTGCTTCGCGTCTAATATTAAGAACCGACATCCCACGCCGGGTACGACGCTTAAGAGGACGATTCCGAGAACTGTCTCAACTAGCTTTTGGCCAATTCGTTTGCCTCTCTGATCATCTTCGACTGCGAGCCGCGATATTCTAATTGCGGGGTGGAAGTCGTATCTGTCGGCGCCGTCCTTGTCCTGCAACTCGTATGTCTTCTCGAGCCTAATCTCAGCGCACATTATGCTGATGTATCCAATGATCTTCTTCTCGCCTTCGAATTTCGCAACATAGGTTTGCGTTAGGTTCGCTGCAGCAGACTTTCTTGCATCTCGCCTGATAAAAATTCGGAGGCCCACATCGTCATCGTTATGCAATCGAAACCGCCTGATGTCATCTACATCAGGCGGTCCTAGTTTTTTGATTATTATGTTTCTCTCAGCCACAAGCCGGAGTAAAACCTAAGCGGCAGGTTCTGCAACCTTGAAGTGACCGTTTTCCAATAATTCAGATGCCATAGTTACGCCTCTCTTGGCGGTTTCGTTCGCGGCTTTACTTGGCTTACGCGCTTTCGATTGCTTGCGAAATTTTTTGGCGTCTTCACCGGTCAAACGAAGGCCACCAAACGTGTTCGAATGAACAGCCATATTTTGCCTCCTTTCATGAAGCTATCGACAATTTGATTATAGGGGCTTGACGAAGGATTATCAATCAATTACGCAACTGATGGTTCGTTGCGTAATTGACATCAGATTACTTTCTGCGGATCTCAGCACCAACTCGCCGATTCGTTTCTTCGGCCTTGGTACCCTACACTAGGTTAAATGATTGTAAGCGTGTAGGACAGCCCAATGAACGTAAGCCAAGCCGTAACCTCCCGCCGCTCTGTGCGCGCGTTTCTCGACAAATCGGTCGAACTCGAAACCATCCGCCGGGTGATGGACAAAGCGCGCTGGGCGGCCTCGGGCTGCAATTATCAGCCTTGGGAAGCGACCATCCTGACGGGGCAGCCGCTGGCCGATCTTCAAGCCAAGATCACCACCACGCCGCCTCAAAAGGCCGAGTACGACTGGGAGGCTCCCGGAAAGGAGGACGCTTACAAACAGCGGTTATACGGCGTTTCCAAGGGCATGTTTGGCGCCATGGGTATCGCCCGTGATGACGGGCAGGGGCGAATGAAGGCGATGATGCGCAACGCGACCAGCTTTGACGCACCCGCTGTCATGTTCACCTATTTCCAGCGCCTGATGAAGGAAGCGCAGAGGTCTGACACCGGCATGTGGCTTCTAACCGTGGCGCTGCTGCTGCGCGAAGAAGGGCTGGATAGCTGTTTTCAGGAATATATGGCGCTCTATGCCGATGTGATCCGCGATCACCTCGACCTCGACCATGATCGCTATATGCTCTTTTGCGGCATGGCGATCGGCTATCGCGACGCGGACGCGCCGCTCAACAATTTTGAGCGCGAGCGCGTGCCGCTCGACGAACACGTCAAATTTCTCGGCTGGGAGTGACCTCTCTGACGGTTTCGGCCACCGCCCAGCCGCGATGGGGTTTAGTAAGCGCAGACCTCGAAATCGTCACCGACCCAGCATGATTTGTCGGCTTGCGAGCGATAGGCCTCGCCCCAGCGTGAATTGTTGCCATAGGTGGTGAGGCCGCTCACCTGACCCACGCCGGTTGCGGTGACGGTCAGCGAGACAAGGCTCACATCGTCAACAATAGCGCCTTCGTCTGCCCGCTGGACCGCGAAAGACCCGCCTTTTTCCGCCTTGAACTGGCACGGGCCGCTGTATGAATCGCTGTAAGTCGAAATCTTGCAGTTCACATTTCGCCATCCGCTCTTTTTCGGGGCGGCGGGCTTCGCCTCTGCTTCGGAAGCCGGTGCGGCAGCAGTCTTGGTTTCGGCCTTCTCTTCGGCTTCTTCCTTTTCTTCCGCCTCGGCTTCCATCTCGGCTTTCAGCTCTTCTTTTATTTCATCGGCCATCGCAGCGCGTTCTGCTTCTGAATTGTCTTCACACGCGGCAAGCGTCAAAGACAGGCCACCAGCCAGCAGAGCCGCCTTCGCCATGTTGATCCGTTTTACCATCGATATTTCCCCCAAAAAGAATGATCTGACCCGATTCGTGCGTGAGTATGGCGCAAGATATTTGCTTTGGCACGCAGCTTGTTTCATGGGCGCGCAATGACCACGCCATCGCTCAGCCTGTTTAACTCGCTCACCCGCTCGGTCGAGCCGTTCAAGCCCGTCCATGAAGGTGAGGCGCGGGTCTATACGTGTGGGCCGACGGTCTACAATTATCCGCATATCGGCAATATGCGCGCCTATGTTTTTGCAGACATTCTGGGCCGGACGCTGAGCGCGCAGGGGCTGAAACTCACGCACATCATCAACATCACCGATGTCGGGCATCTGACCGATGATGCGGATGAGGGCGAGGACAAGATGGAGAAGATGGCGGCTGAAAAGGCGCAGAGCATCTGGGACATCGCAAAGCATTACACCGAGGCCTATTGGGCCGATATCGACGCGCTGAACATCCGCCAGCCGGCCAAGTGGTCGGTCGCGACAGATTATGTGCCAGAGATGATCGAATTTGCGAAGGGTATCGCGGACAAGCATTGCTACGAGCTCGACAGCGGGTTGTATTTCGACACTTCGACGGTCGAGGATTACGGGCGGTTGGCGCGCGCTGTGACCGAGGAGGGAGAGGGCCGGATCGACACGGTCGAGGGCAAGCGCAATGCGGCAGACTTCGCGATCTGGCGCAAAACGCCGCCCGGTGAAAAGCGGCAGATGGAGTGGGATAGCCCGTGGGGACCCGGCGCGCCCGGCTGGCATCTGGAATGCTCGGTTATGGGCGAGAAGCTGCTCGGCTTCCCGTTCGACATTCACACCGGCGGGATCGACCACCGCGAAATCCACCACCCCAACGAGATCGCGCAGAACCAGGCGTTCTGCTGCACCGGAGGACTCGAGACGCCGCGCAATTCAGGCGCGAACATCTGGATGCACAACAACTTCCTCGTCGAACGCTCTGGAAAAATGAGCAAATCGTCGGGCGAGTTTCTGCGGCTGCAATTGCTGATCGACAAAGGCTATCACCCGCTTGCCTATCGGATGATGTGTTTGCAGGCGCATTACCGCAGCGAGCTGGAATTCTCGTGGCAGGGGCTGGACGCCGCTTTGACGCGATTGAAGCGCATGGTGATGGCGGTCGAGCGGTTGGCCGATGCCGCGCCCCAGCCGCAAGCCGAACATCCCAAATTCGCAGCGCCGCTGGCCAAGTTTGATGCGGCGATGGCGGATGATCTGAACACGCCGATTGCGCTCACCGCGCTCGAAGATGCGCTGGCGGTCAAGAAAGTCGATGCAGGGATCAAGCGCGCTGTGATCGAGGATATGGATGCGGTGCTGGGGCTGGGGCTGTTTGACCTTGCCCGCGCAGACCTGCGCATTCGCCCCAAGGCTGCGGAGATCACCGAGGCGGAGATCGACGAGGCCATCGCGCGCCGCAAAGCCGCGCGCGCTGAGAAAGACTTCGCTGCGAGCGATGCGATCCGTGATGAGCTCGCGGCCAAGGGCGTGGACGTGATGGACGGCGATCCGCTGGGATGGGAGTGGAAGCTTCAGACCTGAGCAGCAGGGGTGGCGTGGTTCGCGTTCCGTCCCTAGGGAAGGCTGCCATGACCACACTCGCTATTTCAGGCCTGATCCGGCCGTTGCTCGAACCCCAGCTTCCCGATGATCTCGATGTGCGCTGGTTTATGACCAAGGAAGAGGCGCTTGACGCGGTGGCCGATGCCGAAATCGGCTGGTTCGACATGAACGAGAAAGAGGTGATGGCCGAAACGTTGATCGCCGCGAAGAAATTGAAATGGCTCAATTCGATCTATGCGGGGCTCGATTTCCTCGACATGGATGTGCTGATCGAGCGCGGGGTCACGGTGACCAATGGCGCAGGCATCAACGCGATCACCATCGCCGAATATGTCGTGATGGGGATGCTCAACATCGCCAAGGGTTATCGCGACGTGGTGCGCGCGCAGGACCGCAAGGAATGGCTGCTCGACAGTCCTGGCAAGCGAGAGCTGGCGGGGTCGAAGGCGCTGCTGCTGGGCTATGGCGCGATTGGAAAGCTGATCAAGCCACGGCTTGAAGCGTTTGATGTTGATGTGACCCTGGTCCGCCGCACGCCCAGTGAGAGTGGGGGCGAAGGCGTACTGACGCCGGACCAATGGCGCGCGCAGCTTGGCGAATTTGACTGGGTGATCCTCGCGGTCCCCGCAACACCCGAAACCGATGGCATGATCGGCGCTGATGAGATGGCGGCGATGAAGCCGGATGCGGTGCTGGTGAACATCGCACGCGGGCAGGTTGTCGATCAGCCGGCTTTGGTCGAGGCGCTCAAGGACAACACAATCGGCGGGGCTTTCCTCGACGTGACCACGCCCGAGCCGCTGCCCGCCGACGATCCGCTGTGGGATCTCGACAACGCGCATATCTCCATGCACCTGTCTGGCCGTGCGCAAAACATGATGTTTATGCGCAGCGCCGAACGCTTCCTCGACAACCTTGCCAAATATCGCCGCGGCGAGCCGGTCGCGCCGATCTTTGACCCTGCCCGGGGGTACTGATTGCGTGTAACGCTGTCGTTGCGTTGCGCGAACAGGGATCAAGTAGACCGAGTCGCTGATCCCTGCACGCGGCTCCAAAGGAGGAAATACCGATGACCGAGACTGCCCCGACAGCCAAGAAAGCGTCTGATCTGTTCGTCGAATGCCTTGAGGCGGAAGGGGTCGAATATGTCTTTGGCGTGCCGGGGGAGGAGAATCTCGACCTGCTCGAAAGCCTCTCCGACAGCGACATCAAGCTGATTCTTACCCGCCATGAACAGGGCGCGGGCTTTATGGCCGCGACCTATGGCAGGCATACGGGCAAGACCGGGGTGTTTCTGGCCACGCTTGGCCCGGGCGCGACCAATCTGGTGACAGCGATTGCCTCTTCGCAGTTGGGCGGCAGGCCGACGCTGGCGATCACCGGTCAGAAACCGATCAAACACTCCAAACAAGGCCGCTTCCAGATCCTCGACGTCGTGGCGATGATGGAGCCGGTCACGAAATTCGCGCACCAGCTCCATTCGGGCGACAACATCCCCAGCCGCGTGCGCGAGGCGTTTCGCCTTGCCGAAGAGGAAAAGCCCGGCGCGGCGCATCTCGAACTGCCCGAGGATATCGCAGCCGAGGACGCCTTTACCCGCCCGATCGCTCCCAGTGTCGCGCGACGGCCATCGGCGGAACCCAAGGCGGTGCGGCTGGCGGTGGAAGCGATTGAGGCGGCGAAGTCTCCGGTGCTGGTTATCGCGGCTGGCGCAAACCGTCGCCTGACCAGCAATATGCTGGGCGAGTTTGTCGAAAAGACCCGCATCCCCTTCGTCACCACCCAGATGGGCAAGGGCGTGCTCGACGAGCGGCACCCGCTGTTCCTGGGCTGTGCGGCGCTGTCAGCGGGCGATTTCTGCCACCGCGCGATCGAGGATGCGGACCTGATCATCAATGTCGGCCACGATGTGATCGAAAAGCCGCCGTTCTTTATGGACGCCGACACTGCAAAGGTGATCCACGTCTCGAACAACACCGCCGAGGTTGATCCGGTCTATTTCCCGCAGATCGAAGTGATCGGCGATATCGCCAACGCCATCTGGCAGATCAAGGAGGCGATCACGCCGCAGGAGACTTGGACCTGCGGGCGGATGCTGGAATACCGCGCCGCCGATGAAGCGCATTCCGGGCCGCTCGAAGAGGATACCCGCTTCCCGATCTTCCCGCCGCATCTGGTCCGCCAAGTGCGCAAGGCGATGCCCGAGGACGGGATTATCTGCCTCGACAACGGCGTCTACAAAATCTGGTTCGCGCGCAATTACACCGCCTATCGCTCCAACACAGTTTTGCTCGACAATGCGCTCGCGACCATGGGCGCGGGCCTGCCGAGCGCGATGATGAGCGCGATGCTCTATCCCGACCGCCGCGTGATGGCGATTTGCGGCGATGGCGGGTTTATGATGAACTCGCAGGAGTTGGAAACGGCGGTGCGGCTAGGCCTCAATCTCACCGCGCTGATCCTGCGCGACGACGCCTATGGCATGATCCGCTGGAAACAGGCGAATATGGGCTTCAAGGATTACGGGCTGACTTATGGCAATCCCGATTTCGTCAAATATGCTGAGAGCTATGGCGCGCATGGCCACCGCATCACTAGCAGCGAACATCTCGCCGATGTGCTAGCCGAAACGGGGGCTGCATCGGGCGTTCATGTCATAGACTGCCCGGTTGATTACAGTGAGAACGATCAGATTTTGAATCACGATATCAAGGAACTCAGCGCGGCGCTTTGATGCCGGGCTGGGCAATCGGAGAGGGTACTATGTTCAAGAAATTCGCAATCGCGCTGCCTATGGCGGCAATCGCTTTCACTGGCGCATTCACAAGCGCGCTACCGTCGGCGGCTATCGCGCAGGAAGCTTCTCAACCGACCGTATCGGTCGAAGCGCGGCTGCTTTACGAGACATCGGGCAAGATGTCGGTAAACCTCGCCGGCAACAGCTATTTCACCGCCTACAACACCGTGATCGGCGAAGGCTCCGCGCAGGAAAACGCTTCGGACATGGTGATCCGCGCGGTGATCAAGGCAGACGGACA
>JBCCOF010000082.1:0-13530 GCA_039025455.1 Pseudomonadota bacterium
AAGGTCGTGATCGGGGCGGTCAGCATGGTCGAGGACGCGCTCGGCAAGCTGTCCAGCGATGGTATTGTCGAACTGGATGATTAGCGGCGCGCTGCGATGGTGTCGAACCTGATGGTGGTGCTGTGCGGGGACCGTGAGGCGCAACCCTTCGTCAACGCCGGAACGCTGTATCAGTAATTTGCGCGACAGGAGGCAGCCATGGCGGCACCCAAATCCAGCTCGGCGAAAAAGGCGTTTGCGCTAAGGCTCGACCCGGCAGTCCATGCTGCGGTCGAGCGCTTGGCCGCAGCCGATTTGCGTTCCGCCAATGCCGAGATCGAGGTCCTGCTGCGTGAAGCCTTGGCGGCGCGGGGGATCGAGGTCGGGCAAAGCGCAAAACCGCGTCGCGGGCGTCCCCCAAAGGACGCCAGCGGCTAAAGCGAGGCCTTGGCCTTGGTCACCTGCCGCCCATCGACGGCGAACGCGCCCATCTCGAAACCCTCGCCCGATTTGCGCATAACGAGGTGGAGCGGCTCACTGGCAATGGCAGGCGACACACCGCGAAATTCGAACCGGGCGAGTGTGTTGTCACCCAATTCGCGTGCAGCCAATTGGAGCAGCAGGCTTGCCGTCAGGGGGCCGTGCACCACCAACCCGCGATAGCGCTCCACATCGCGGGCATAGGGCGCGTCGTAGTGGATGCGGTGGGTGTTGAAGGTCAGCGCGGAATAGCGAAACAGCAGCGCCGGTGATGGCGTGATCGTGCGGTGCGCGTCCCATTCACGCGGATCGAATGTGCTCTCGCCCGGCCCGGGCGGGCTGAGCGGCGCATCTGGCGCGGCTGCGTCGCGATAGACGAGCGTTTGCGTTTCGATCACAGACAATGTGCCATTTGCGTGCGTCTCATGCTCGACATTGACGAAAGCGAGCTTGCCTGAACTGCCGTCCTTCTCGCTAATCGAGGTGACTGTGCTGCGCCGTTCGACCACCGCTCCGATTGCGATGGGAGCGCGAAACTCGATTGCGCTCGAGGCCCACATCCGCCTCGGCATCGGAAAGGGAGGCAAAAAGCTGTCAGGCGAGGTGTCGCGCGCGGGGTGCCCGTCCTCGCCCAAATTGGCGGTCGGAGCGTCGGGATTGCACAGCGCGAAGTGAATGCCCTGCGGCATAAGCGCAGGCGTCGGGGCCGGCAGATCGAAGGTCGCGAGCCAGCGCGCCGCCGCCTGCTCATCAAGCCGGTCTTTCGCGCGCGCCTCGCGCCCGATCCATGCGTCGAACTCGCTCAAGCGGCACGCTCAAACACTGCCGCGATACCCTGACCGCCGCCGATGCACATGGTTTCAAGGCCATAGCGAACATCGCGCCGCGCCATTTCATGCGCCATGTCGGCCAGAATGCGCCCGCCAGTCGCGCCAATCGGGTGGCCAAGCGAAATGCCCGACCCGTTGACGTTGAGCATATCGCGGCGCGAATCGTCCTCGCTCCAGCCCCAGCCTTTGAGCACGGCCAGCACTTGCGGCGCGAAGGCCTCGTTCAGCTCGACAATGCCGATATCGTCCCAGCTGTAGCCGCGACGCTCGAACAATCGCTCGACCGCAGGGACGGGCCCGATGCCCATGCGCGATGGGTCACAGCCGGCCGCCGCCCAGCCGCCGAACCATAGCATTGGCTCAAGGCCAAGCTCTTCCAGCTTGTCCTCGGCCACCACCAGACAGGCCGCCGCCGCATCGTTCTGCTGGCTCGCATTGCCTGCGGTGACGATGGCGTCGGGGTCGCGCTTGCCGTCAATCGGGCGCAAGCCGCCCAGCGATTCCATCGACGCATCGCTACGAAAGCCTTCGTCGCGCGCAAAGGTTACCGGATCGCCGCGCCGCTGGGGCACATCGACCGGTACAAGCTGCGCATCGAACCGGCCCGCGTCCCAGGCCGCCGAAGCGTTCTGGTGCGAGCGCACCGCATATTCGTCCGCTGCCTCGCGCGAAATATCGTAATCCTTGGCGAGATTTTCAGCGGTTTCGATCATGCCGGTTATCACGCCGAAGCGCTCGATCGGCTGGCTCATCAAGCGCCCGCGCGACAGGCGATCGTGCAGGGTGATGTCGCCCATCCGCGCCCCGCCGCGCCCTTGCAGCGTGTAATGCTCGACATTCGACATGCTCTCGCACCCGCCCGCGACGACCACATCGGCCATGCCGGTTTCGACCATCATCGCCGCATTGGCGACCGCTTGCAGGCCCGAGCCACAGCGCCGGTCCAACTGGTATCCGGGCACTTCAAGCGGCAGGCCAGCGGCAAGCCATGACCAGTGCCCGATGGCGGGCGCCTCTGCATTGCCGTAGCCTTGGGAGAACACGACATCGTCAACGCGCGCCGGATCAATCCCGCTGCGCTCGATCAGCGCCTTGAGGATTACCGCGCCAAGCTCTCCGGCGTTGAGGCTCGACAATCCGCCGAGGAATTTGCCGACGGGTGTGCGCAGGGGCGATACGATGGCGGCGCGTCTGGTCATGTCCGATCCTTATCTGAAAGAGCCACTGTGCCCGCATCCACCAAGGCCCCGATGGCGCCGCTGGAAAGGCCCAAGCGCTCGGCGAGCACTTCTTCGGAATGCTGGCCAAGAAAAGGCGCGGGAGCCGGATCGCCTGCATCATGCGCGGGCAGGTTCGCAAAGCTGCGCGGGGCGGGATACTCAAAGCCGCTCGGGTTCGCGGGCGAAGGCCCGAACAGCGGGTTGTCAGCGACAAGTACCGGATCGTTCGCGGCTTCGTGGGCGGTGCGATAGCGCTCGAATGTGCAGCCATTGGCGGCGAGGAGCGTTTCGAGCGCCTTGTAATCGTGGCTTCCGGCAACGCGCTGGAACAGATCGAACAGCGCGTGACGGTGCTCGAAGCGGGGGCGGTCGCCATCGGAGAATTTCACACCGACTTTGGCCTCAAGCTGGCCGATGGGAGTGGCGAGACCGAAGGCCTCGACAAGGCCGTCCCACTGCTTTGGCGTCAGAGCTGCGACCATGAAGCGTACGCCGTCTTTCGAGCGGAAATCGCGCCCGAAAGCGCCCCAGATCGCATTGCCCAGCCGCGGCCGGTCGCTGCCGCGATAGAGCATTTCGGCAAACATTCCGGAATTGGCGGCGGTGCCGATCGCGACATCGCCCAATGGTACGCGCACTTCGCTGCCCTCGCCGCTCGTGTCGCGGTGGCGCAACGCCGCGAGCATCGCGAAGGCGCAATAGGCACCCGTGATAAAGTCCCATGCGGGGAGCACCTGATTGACCGGAGGCGCGGTCTCCGCGCCTATGCTTTCTGGCCACTCATCCGGACCGGTCATCAGCGGGTATCCAGAGGCCGCGTTGACAGTGAAGTCCATTGCCTGACGCCCGTCATGCCAGCCCATGATCCGCACCGATGTCATATCGGGCGCGCCCTCTGGCTGGGCCGCTTTCATCGCGGCGTGGCTCATAAAGCTCTTTTCGGGCAGGTTGGTGATGCACTGGCCGGTCTTGGCCGCCAGCTCGACGCACAATTCGCGCCCCTCGCCGCTGCGCAGGTCGAGCGCGACCGACTTTTTGGCGCGGTTGAGGTTCTCCCACGAAAGCGACCGGCCTTCCTTGGTCAGCATATAGCGATCGTAATCGAGCCCGCCCGCCTTGTGGTCCACGCGGATAACCTCTGCGCCCATTTGAGCGCAGTAAAGCCCGGCGGTGGGGGAGGCGACGAAGCTGGAAACTTCGATGATCGAGAGGTCGTTGAGTAGATTATACATTCAATCGGAAACCTATGTGTGCGGCGGGATCGTGTGCTGCGGGATCGAACGGCTCGCTTGCGAGCCGCAAGGGCGCCAAAAGTCTATTGAGGCGCCCGCCCGCAGCGATGCGGCCTTTAGGCCGTGTGAGCGAGGATTTCGCACGCCGGATGGCGTGCGGGAATTCAAAATTTCTCTTCCCATTCGCGCAGCATATGCTTGGCGATCTGGAGTTGCAGGATCTGGGTGGTGCCTTCGTAAATGCGGTAAATCCGTGCGTCGCGATAATAGCGCTCGGCCTCGTATTCGGCGAGATAGCCCGCACCGCCATAAATCTGGACGACGCGGTCAACCACGCGGCCGCACATTTCGCTGGCGAAGACTTTGAAGGCGGCGGCTTTGACGAGGATGTTTTCGCCCCGGTCAGCCCGCTCGGTCACATCCTTCATCATGCATTCTGCGGCGTAGATCTCGGTCTCGCTGTCGGCCAACATCGCCTGGATGAGCTGGAAGCGCGAAATCGGCTCGCCAAAAGCCTTGCGCTCGTTCGCGTAGCGGATCGCGGAATTGAGCGCGCGACGCGCATAGCCCGTTGCCGTCGCGCCCACCGAGATGCGGCCATTGTCGAGGCTCTGCATCGCAAAGCGAAAACCCTTGCCGGTCTCCCCGCCCAAGAGAGCGTCGCCCGGAACCTTTACGTCATCGAGCATTACGTCTGAGATGTGGCTGCCCGCCTGCCCCATCTTCTTGTCAGGTGAGCCGGTTGAAACGCCCGGCGTATCCATCGGGACCAGAAACGCGCTGACATGCGCGTTCTTGGGCAGGTTTTCTTTCTCGGTGCGCGCCATGATCAGGCCAACATCGGCGTGTGGCGCGTTGGTGATGTAGCGCTTGGTGCCATTGAGGATCCAGCCGTTGCCGTCGGGGTCAGGCTTGGCAAAGGTCTGCAGCCCGGCGCTATCGCTGCCCGAACCCGGTTCGGTAAGCCCGAAACAGGCGATCTTGCCTTCGACAAGCTTCGGGAACCAGTCTTGGCGCTGCGCTTCGGTTGCCCCGTTTTTCAAAGCGCTGGCAAACATGCCGATATTGATCGAGAAGATCGAACGATAGGCAGGCGCGGCATAGGCCATGATGTTCACGATGCGCGCATATTGCGCCATGTTGAGACCCGCGCCGCCATATTCTTCGGGAACGCTGAGCCCGAACAGCCCCATGTCGCGCATTTCGCCCACGATTTCATCGGGAATCTTGTCGTTGTCGATCACTTCGCCTTCGGCGGGGATCAAGCGCTCCTTTACGTACCGCTCGAGTTGCTCGGCGAATTGCTCGAACGTGTCGGTGTCCATTCCGGCGTTGAACTGTGCGGCGTGGTCAGGGGCGACATTCATGGATTGAAATCCTCTTGAGGGGCAGCCTGGCTGGCGGCGGACTACTGGTCCGTTTCAGGCGCGTTTTCAGCAGGCGGCTGCTGTGCTTCGGAGGCAGGCAAATCGACGGGCGGAATCGCGCTTTCGGGCAATTGCTGTTTGTCGAGCGCCTCGGCCGCTTCATCCAGCTCGCGCGCTTCGCCTTCGCTGACGCCGCCGGGTCCACTGTCAGGGCCCGCACCGCCATCGCATGCAGCGAGAAGCAGTGCGGGCGCGCAAATACTGACGATCCGGGCACCGCTCATGTGCGCCCGTCTCATCATCGCATTACTGACCTTCATCATCCGCAGCCCCGGCGGCCGCTGCTGCGGCAGCCGCTGCAGCAGCCTCTGCTTCGCTCGCGGCGGCTTCAGCGCGGTCTACGACATCGACAGCGCTCTCGGCAGCATCTTCAGCCACTTCCTGCGTCACCGGAGCGGGAGGCGGACCCTCAACTTCGGCTGTTTCGGCATCCGCATTCTCGTCTTCCACCGGCTCTTCGGAAACCGGCTCAAGCGGCTCGTTTGCCGGCATTTCAACGGTGTCGGCAGTCGCTTCGGTCGAAGCGGGATCAGAGCTGCCACACGCAGCCAGAGCGACACTTGCACCGCCGATCACGGCGAGATTGATGATCTTCTTCATGGGGTATCTTCCTCTCAAGAACCTGAAAAATGGCATCGGACACCAAAGCGCCCGAACACGGAAGTGTTTAGCCAACCATTGCGCCTTAAGCAAAGCGCGAATTCATGGCTCGAAACGGCACAGTGCCCAGCAGGCTTGCTCTTGCACGCCCGATTTCTGGTATTTGCCTGCATATGAAAAATTCCGCGCCCGAAGTGACAGTGACCCGTTTCGCCCGCTTTCTGCCCCGTGTCAGGATCAGCATCGCCGTCGCCGCTATAGCAGCAATTGCTGTGGCCGCACCGTCTGCATCGTCACAGGTGCAAAGCGCAAGGCAGGGCTTCACGATCAAGGAAAGCGGCAAGACCTTCCGCTCTTTCCAAGCGGCGGTAAACGCCATCGGCAATGCGCGCGCGACTATCATCATCGCGCCCGGCACCTATCGCGAATGCGCGGTGCAGACCGCCGGCGTGATCACCTATGTTTCGCAGCAGCCGGGCAAGGCGATCTTCGAGCGGACCGCGTGCGAGGGCAAAGCGGCGCTGGTTCTGCGCGGGACGGGGGCGGAGATTCGCGGGCTGGTTTTTCGCGGGATCAATGTGCGCGATGGCAATGGCGCAGGCATCCGGCTCGAAAAAGGCAGCCTGAATGTCGCGAACAGCTGGTTTATGGACAGCCAGCAGGGGATTTTGACCGGTAACGATCCGGCCTCGCGCATTTACATCACCCGTTCGACCTTTAGCGGGCTTGGAACCTGCGAGAACTCGGCGGGGTGCGCGCATTCGCTCTACATCGGGAATTACGGTTCACTGACGGTGCGCGAGAGCCGGTTCGAGCGCGGTCAGGGCGGACACTATGTCAAAGCGCGCGTCGCCAATGTGACGATTGAAAACAACTCGTTTGACGATGCCAATGGCCGCAAGACCAATTACATGATCGACCTGCCAGCGGGCAGCCGCGGGACGATTGCGAACAACTGGTTTGTGCAGGGGCGCAGCAAAGAAAACTTCTCAGCCTTTATCGCTCTGGGCGCGGAGGCAAGGCTGCACCCTTCCGATGGCCTACGCGTGACCGGCAATGAAGCGCGCTTTGTGCCCGGCCTGCGCCGTTCGAGCGTGTTCCTGGCCGATTGGAGCAGATCGAGCATCGCGATGTCGGGCAATGTCTTGGCGGGCGGGCTAAAGCAGTACGAGTTGCGTTGAGACGCTTTTCCCGACGCGGCTTTGCTTGTGCGAGCGCTGCTATCGGGTAACATCCCGGCATGGCGACGCTTTTTCTCAGGCTAAGCGCAATTGTGCTGCTTTTTGCCATTGCGACGGGTGGCGCGTTGGGAGAACCCGCGCGCGCCGATAGCTGGTCTCCGCCCGAAACCAAGACTTACGAAGCGGCGAATGGCGAATATCGCTTCACCGTCGAGCCATCGCCGATTGGCACGTCGCTCGATTATTTCACGGAAGAAGTAAAAGCGCTCGAAGAGGGACGGGAGCTTGAACGCCCCACCCCGCTCGGCTTGCTCGAGCGCAAACTGCCCAATGGCGAATGGCGCGCGGTTTGGGGTGCTCCGCTGATGAACCGGGTCGCTCCGGTAGATGCGCTGGTCTCGCGCGACGGGCGCTATGTGGTCACCTTCGACAATTGGCATTCGCTTGGGCACGGCGAGAATGTGATCGTGATCTATGGCGCGGATGGTGCGCTGGTCCGGTCGCTGCAACTGACCGATCTATTCCCGGAGACATACAGTGACGCGCTGCCCCACAGCGTGAGTTCGATCCGTTGGAGGCGAGACAAAGGCCTATCCGGTGACGGTGCGAGCCTGTTTGTCGACGTTGTTGTGCCGGGCACTGCAAGCATCGGTTCGGAGCCGGAGACGGTGCGCTTCACAATCACGCTGGCGGACGGCCAAGTGACAATGCCGCCCGAGCGCGCGTGGGAAGCGGCTTTGGCGGCGTCGGATAAGATCACGCAGCAGCGCCTCGCGGAAAAGCAAAAGCGGCTGGCATATCTGACCGAGCCGCTGGTGGCCCCCGAAACGTGCGAAATGGGCGAGTGGCACGATTATCTCTGGGAAGCGCATATGCGCCTTACGCCGTTCTACCTTGACGACCCTTCGGTTTGGAAAACGGTCCTGTTTCCGCCGGACCACCCGCGATACGGTGAATCGGTGGGATGGCTCGAGGAAGAGCTGACCGAGGATTTTGGCTGGGACAACGAGGTCGCGGTTGCCTCGCCATGCGCGCCAGAAGGGCTGGTCGCTGCTATTGAGAAAATCTCGGCTAAACTGGCACCGAATTCCCTACCCAAGACAATCCTCTATGTGTCAGCCCCCAAAGCCGACCACGCCCGCATCGCCAAGCTGCTTGCGCCGAGCGGAATACAAATCCGCTTGCTCGATCCATCAACCGCCATCCCGCAGCGCCCCGAACGCATCCCCGGCTCGCCCGAAGCGGCGGCTGCGGATGAGGAAAGGTGGCGGCGTCAAAGCGAAGCGATGGATGCCATGATGGACGCGCTCGACGAGGTCGAGGCACCAGTGGATGTCTCGCAGTAGCACCAAGTCACCCCGAGGCTGACCGCTTGTCTGCGGGCCATCGGACGGTATCATGCCTCAAGTGATCGTGCTCTTTCGCCTTGTTCTCATAGCCCTTGCCGCAACGCTGGGTGTGGCGGCGCAGGCCGACGTTTGGCCCGATCCTGAAAAGGAGATCACTTTTTCCGCGAACAAAGAATACAGACTCACCGTCTACCCCGCTCCCGAGAAGGAAGTGGAGGCATATTTCCGCGAAGAAGGCGCAAAGCGCCCCAACGCCACGGCGCGTTTGCAGCGCAAATCGCCACGCGGCGGCTGGAAAACCGTCTGGAAAAAGCCGCTGCTCAACGAAATTGCGCCCACCGATGCATTGGTTGCCGATGATGGTCGCTATGTCGTTACGTTCGACAATTGGTATTCGACCGGGCACGGCGAGAATGTGGTCGTCATTTATGGTGCTGACGGGTCGGTTGTGCGCTCGATGAAGCTGACCGACATCGTGCCCGAATTCTATATGGCGACGCTCTCGCACAGTGTCAGTTCGGTAGATTGGCGCGAAGATGAGGGGCTCAATGCGGATGGCGAGACGATCTTTATTGATATCTATCGGCCCGGCCAATCTCACTTTTCTTCTTCCGATAACAAGACGTTGCGCTTTACGATTGACCTATCGGACGGTCGAGTCGGCCTTCCCGAGGCCGGGGCTTGGGAGAAGGCCTTAAGCGAGGCGAGAGTGCTGGCGCTGGCGCTGGTGCGGGAAAATCTCGCTTATGAGCAAATGATGCGCAACCCGATAAAGGCTCCCGCCGGATGCGGCCCTGCGGGCTGGCGCACATATTTCTACGAGGTATCGCAAAGAGAAGCGCCGCAAGGCGAAGACGCCGATTACGTGTCACCGCATATATTGCTTCCGGTCAGCGAGGAGGACTCCGAACGCCGCTCAACCAATTTCAAGTGGGCGCCCAGCAACAGACACAAGTTCGAGCAAAGGATTGCAGTGGTGGCACCATGCGCTTTCGACGTGCTTTTGTCGGGCGCGCGAGAGATTGCGGAGCGGGGGGAGACGTTCAACCGCGCGACCATTTGGATTTCAGCGACACGTTCCGAATACGAGCAAGTCGATGCTGTGCTGGCGCGCACGGGAATCAAGACCCGCTGGCTCGACCCTGACGAGCCCATTCCACAAAGAGCCGACCGCGTGCCCGACAATCTGGAGTTCATCGCCGAAATCGAGGCTGTCGAGAGACAACTTATGGCCGAGATTGCTGCTGAAGGGGCGGATTAACCGAAAGCAGGCGCGAATGTCACCTCGCCGCTTGGCAATTCGCCATCGAGCAATAGCGCTTGGAAATATTCCGCCGGTCCACCTGAATAGGTCAATTGCGGCTCGCACTTGAAGCCGAAGCGAGGGTAATATTCGTTGCTGCCCAGCAGCACGATGCCCTTTGCGTCCAGCGCTCGCAGATCGGCGATGCCGCGATTGATTAGCGCGCTGCCGATCCCGGTGCGCTGCAGCTCGGGCCAGACCGAAACGGGGCCGAGCCCGTACCAATCTTGCGCTCCATCGCTGATCGTGACGGGGGAGAAGGCGATGTGACCGACAATACGCTCCGCATCCTCCGCCACCAATGACAGCGTCAGATCACCATCGCGGCGCAGCGCATTGACCAATTCCGGCTCGTCCCCGTCGGAGAACGGCATCGGGCGAAAGGCCTCATCGGTGAGGGTGAAGATGGTCGCTTCGTCGCCCGGTGCTTCGGGGCGGATCGCAATCGCTTGATCGGGGGCGGTCATGTCAGCAGGTGTCCTGATCGGTCGCGTTTGGTGGCGAGATAGCGGGCGTTGTGCGGATTGTCCGGCAATTGGTGCTGCACCCGCTCGGCGACCTCAATCCCCGCTTCGGCAAGCGCTTCGACCTTGGCCGGGTTGTTGGTCATCAGGCGGATCGTGGTCGCGCCAAGCAATTCGAGCATCCGCGCCGCCACCGGAAAATCGCGCGCTTCATCGGGCAGGCCGAGGCGCTGGTTGGCATCGACCGTGTCAAAGCCCTGATCCTGCAAGCGATAGGCGCGCAGTTTGTTGATGAGGCCGATCCCGCGCCCCTCCTGCCGCAGATAGAGGAGCGCGCCCCATCCGCCATCTTTGCGCGCATGTTCGGCCATTGCGCCGAGCGCCGCGTCCAGCTGAGGCCCGCAATCGCATTTCAGGCTGCCCAGCGCATCGCCGGTGAGGCATTCGGAATGAACGCGGACCAGCGGCTCCCGGTCGCCGCTCTGGTCTCCAATGACGAGCGCCACGTGTTCGCGCGTGTCAGCGGTGGAGCGGAAAGCGATGATCTCCGCATCCTCGCTCGCGGTCACGGGCAGGCGCGCGCGGGTGACGATGCGTAAGGCTCCGGCGGAGGAATATTCGGCAAGGTCAGCGGCGGCGAGCGGGTGCGCTTCGCCTGCATCCTCCGGATCGACCATCAGGGCAGGCAAAATCCCGGCAATCCGGGCCAGCTCCATCGCTGCGGTCGCAGTGTCAGTCCAATCGAGCGTTTCTGCGCGAAACGGCCCCTTGAGCGGGTCTTTGAGGTCCAATGCAGGATCAGCAATCGGCAGCGCGCTGGTTAGGTCGAACCGCTCGCCCCCTCGGATCAAAACCGGCGCGTGGGGCACCGCCGCGTCGCGTTGGTTGGCCAGCTTGAGTGTGGCCGCGCGGGCTGCCGAGATCAGCATCCGCTCCGATGTCGCACCGCGCGCAATCGCGGTTTCCACCGGCAGCAAGACCGGCCCGCCGTCAAACGCCAAGGGCCAGCCATGGCGCAGCGCATCGACCGCTTGCGCCGCGCGGCGTGCGGGGGATGCGCCGGAAGACAGGCTGGCGCTCAGAGATCGAACTCCGTGATCAGCGGGATATGGTCCGAGGGTTTTTCCCAATCGCGCGCCGCTTCGAGCACGCGGTGGCCGGTCGCCTGCTTTGCAAGCTCGGGGCTCGCCCACATATGATCGAGCCGCCGTCCGCGATCATTTTTGCGCCAATCGGGTGAGCGATAGGACCACCAACTGTAATAGCGTTCCGGATCGCGGATGAATTCGCGCCCGAGATCGACAAAGCCATGGGCGTCCTGAAACCTCTTGAGCGTCTCGACCTCGAGCGGGGTATGGCTCACCACTTTGAGCAATTGCTTGTGGCTCCATACATCGCTTTCCAGCGGGGCGATGTTGAAATCGCCCACGATCAGGGTTGGTGCGTCGATTGCGTCGGCCCAGCGGGTCATGCGCTCAAGAAAGTCGAGCTTCTGGCCGAATTTGGCGTTTTGCTCGCGGTCGGGAATGTCGCCGCCTGCGGGCACATAGACATTCTCGACCACCATGCCCGTATCGCCGACCTCGACGCCGACATGACGCGCTTCGCCGTTGTCCTGCCAATCGTAGCGGGAGACCTCTTTCAAAGGGATGCGGCTGACCGTGGCGACGCCGTGATAGCCCTTTTGGCCGCAAATCGCCTGATGCTCGTATCCCGCCGCAGCGAGGGCCTCGGCAGGGAATTTGCTGTTCTCGCATTTGATTTCCTGCAGGCACAGGACGTCGGGCGCTTTTTCGGCAAGGTATTTCTCGACCTGCGCAAGGCGCAAGCGAACCGAATTGATGTTCCAGGTAGCAACAGAGATCATGCGCAGCGATTTAGGGGGGGCTTTGCAAAAACGCCACCTTTCCCTTTCGTGTCACATCGAGTGTTGATAGCAGAGCGCTTTATTTTTTGGAGAGCATGTCATGAACCGCACCCGTTCCTTCGCGCTGATGCTTGTCAGCGCTGCGCTTTCGCTTGGCGGGTGCGTCTATAATGGCGGGGACCGTTACACACCGGCGGCCACAGAGCGCCCTGTTGCGACGGCTCCGGCCGAGAAGAAGGCCAAGAATGTCATCCTTTTCATTGGTGACGGGATGGGCATTTCCACGATCACAGCCGCACGCATTTATGAGGGGCAAAAGCGCGGTGAAAGCGGCGAGGAGAACGTCCTCAGCTTTGAAAAGTTTGAAAATGTCGCGCTGGTCAAAACCTACAACACCAACGCTCAGGTTCCCGATAGTGCGGGTACGGCTACCGCTATGCATTCGGGCAAGAAGACCCGCATCGGTGTGCTCGGCATCGGCCCCGAGGCAAAGCGCGGTTCTTGCGCCGATGCCAAGGCGCACCCGCTGCCACTTCTGGGCGAAGAGGCGAAGCAACGCGGCCTGGCGCTCGGCATCGTTTCCACCGCGCGGATCACCCATGCCACTCCGGCGAGCGTTTATTCGCGGAGCGCCGATCGCAACTGGGAATCAGACAGCGGCATTCCCGAAGCCGAGCGCGCGCTTGGCTGTAAGGATATTGCGACCCAACTGATCGAAGCCGATTGGGATGTGGCGCTGGGTGGCGGCACGGGCGGCTTTTACGGCAGCGACAAGGGCGGGCGGCGCAGCGATGCGGATGCGGACCTTCCCGCGCAATGGGTCGCACGGACCGGGGGCACCTATGTGACCGACAAAGCAAGCCTCGATGGCGCGGCGATGGACAAGCCTGTGCTCGGGCTCTTTTCGGGCAGCCACATGACCTATGAGGCGCAGAAGGATGGCACCAAAGGCGCGGACGAACCCACCCTGACCGATATGACCGCGCAGGCGATTGCCCGCATGAAGGGCAACAGCCAAGGCTATTACCTAATGGTCGAAAGCGGCCGGATCGATCACGCGCACCACGCGGGCACAGCGGGATGGGCGCTGGAAGAGACGGTCGAGTTTGCCCGTGCGATCCAATATGCGATCGACAACACTGACCCCGACGAAACGCTGATCATGGTTACCGCCGACCACAGCCATGTCTTCACCATTGCGGGCTACCCGAAGCGGGGTAACGATATTCTCGGCTTGGTCGTCCCGCCCAGCGGCGATCTCAGCAACACCGAAGAACCGCTCCCTGCAAATGATGGCAAGCCCTACACCACGCTGGGATACGCCAATGGGCCCGGAGCGATTGCAAATCTGGCGGAGCGTCCTGTCCCCGAAACCGGGCTTGACGCCAAACAGCAGGCGACGATCCCGCTCGGCAGCGAATCCCATGGCGGTGAAGATGTGGCGCTCTACGCATCGGGTCCCGGGGCGCATCGCGCACGCGGAGTGATCGAGCAGAACATCATTTACGACATTATTAGAGCCGCGTTCGGCTGGGATTGAGGTTTTTTGTTTGCGCGCCCCATCCGGGGCGCGATGTCCTCGCTCATGCGACCTAAAG
>JBCCOF010000083.1:0-13412 GCA_039025455.1 Pseudomonadota bacterium
CCTGTTCCCAATTCTCGCCTGAGGCGATGAAGATGTTCAGCCCCGCGCCGTCCAACGAGCGCAGGGAGGGGCGCGTCAGATAGGTCGAAGCCGATGTGCGTGAGGCGGAAAGGCCGTGCGTTACATCGATCTCTTCACCCGCCACACCAGCGGCTTCGTCGCTCGCTAGGAAAAGGCAAGTGCCGGCAATGTCTTGCGGATTGGGCAGGGGCTTTCCGGCGATCTTGCCATCGACCGGTCGCGCAAGCGCCATGCGTCCTGCAAAGTAATCCGCCGTCGTGTTTTCCGGCTGACCCTGCACGGCATCCATGGCGGCAAAGACAGTGCGGATGCGGCCGCTTTCGATCGGTCCGGGAAAGACCGTGTTGACACGAATGCCACGCGGGCCAAGCTCGCCAGCAAGCTGGTTCGACAGTGAATTGAGCGCCGCCTTTGGCACGACATAGGCGGTGCGGCCATAATAGCGCGTGTGCGAGAAGATGGTCGAGATGTTCACCATCGAGCCGCCCACCGGCATCATCGGGGCGACGATGCGCGCCATGTTCCACGTCACACCCAGAATGTTGAGCATCGCGTCGCGGACCGTTTCGGTGTCGCCGCAAGCTTCCATTTCGGCTGCGCTCAGCGGCACGTTGTGAAGCGGCTGCTTCGGGCCAGCGGACCCGGCATTGTTGATCAGAATATCGATCCGGCCATAGTCGGTGCGCAATTTCGCCATCGCGGCGCGGATCGAATCCGGATCGCCGCCATCCATCACGGCTGTATCAATCCGGCTGGGCGAAACGCCTGTTTCTTCGATCAGGGCTTCGCGCGCCGCTTTGATGCGTTCATCCGTGCGGCCGGTCATAATGACGAATGCGCCCTCGCGCGCAAAGGCCCGCGAAATTTCAGTCCCGAGATTACCTGCGGCGCCTGTGATCAGCGCGACCTTGCCTTCCAGCCGGCCTTTGATTTCGGTGCCACTGTTGCTCAAGACGTTTCTCCTGGTTCGTTCGACGATGCGGCCCAATATTCGAGCAGCTCATCCTTTGTTGTTAGGCCCGTGGCCGGCAGAGCGTGGTTGACCACATAGGTCGCTCCCGAATGGCGGTTTTCCCACATGGACTGGTGCGCCTCGGGAAGGCCTTCCCACGCCACCATTGTCGGTTCGGTCACATCGAGCAGGCCTGCCGAGACCATCTCGTTCATCATCGTGACTTCATAAGCGTTGCACAGATGGGTCCCGAAGATCTCGGCGGTGGGCATGAAAATGCGCCGCTGGCGGGTCCAGACTTGCGGAGCGTAAAATGTGTAGCGGCGCCCGCTCATATCCTCGGCATAGATCACACGCCCGCCAAACGGTTTGACCAGCGAGGTCGAGACGCCAAGCGTATCCTGCCCCGCGCGCTCGATAATCAGATCGGGCACGCCGCGCGGGTTGCCGGGGGAGCGCAGCAATTTGCCGACAGCCGTGCCGAACGGTTTCATCGTGTTCTGCTGATATGCGCGCACAGCGAGCTTGAAGCTCTCTATATCGGAGCGCGCATCGGGCAGACGCGGCATGGTGTCGGGCCAGTCAAAGTCCGAATTGCGGCGTTTGAGCCCTTCGATGCTGAGAATGCCTTCGACTGCGTCTTCGAGACCCAGCGATTGCAGAAACTCCCGCTGCGCATCGCTCGTGGTGACGATCACCATGCGTGCCTTGAGCAGCCGCGTCGCCTCGATCATCTCAAGGCCTTTTTGATCGGCCAGTTCGGTTGTGCCCGGGCCGTAATAGAGCAGCACGCTCTCGCCGCCGCGCAGATTGGCGCGGGCGAGCATGTCTTGCGGGCTTTCCTGACCGGGCTTGCCCATAAACGCGAAGTGATAGCCCGAAGATGCGCCGTAAAACGCGAGGCGACCGCCCTCTGCAAGCAATTGGAAACTGCGCGGGAAGGCGCGTTCGCCGGCATGGCTGACCACGTAATCCGCGAGCTTTCCGTCATTCATGGATCGATAGGCATCGAGCAGCTTGTCGCCCTGTGCCTCCCATTCGCGCGCTTCCTTCGGGTCGTCGGGGATATTGGTGAAGCAATCGGCAACCGTGGGATCTTTGCGGTTGATCGCTCCAACCGCGCCCTGTGACTTTACGAATTGCACGCGGTCTTCGCTTGAAACGAGGCCGGTGACCGAGAGACCGGTGCGCACCGAAGATTTGAGCGCATCGAGCCCGGTGCCCGTGGCCGACCCTTCGACAAAGGCGGTCCTGCCCGGCTGGATTTCCAGCGTGGTGAACAGGCAGCGGGCAACCGTACCCAGATTGAGCGTGAACGCGCCCGCTTGTTCGAGCGTTAGATCAGCGGGTGGGCGGTGAAGCTGCGGCCCCTGAACGGTCAGGAACTGTGCATGGCTGCCGGTCTTGGTCTCATAGCCCTGAATCGCGAACCCGGCATACATCGGGTCCTCACCGGCCTTAGGTGAGAGCAGATCGCTGGTGCCCGAATAGACCGAGACCATGTCGCCGATCTGAAGCCGCCCTTCTTCCTTCAATTCGCTGCCGAGTGCTGCGATCAGCGCCAAGCCGCCCGATCCGGTGATCTGGACGTCCTCGTCATGCGCATCAAAGGGCGACACCGGAATGCCGGTGAGCGCCCAGATATCGTTGAAGTTCACCTCCGAGGTGAGCAGGTAGATCAGCGCCTCATTGGCGCGCGGCTCCGGCGTATCGACAACAAGCTCACGCTCGTGGCTGACAGGCGGGCCAAAGCGCGGTGCGCCGGTATCGGGATCGCGCGCAATGCCAAAGGCGAGTTGTTTGGGCGGGATCGCGGTGACACCGGGATAGAACGGCGCGCCCATCGGCAGCAGATCGCCTTGCTTGATTAGCGCCGCTTTTGTCGCCTCGTGCTGATCGTCTTCCCACACACCGTTTCGACGAACGGGCAAGGGGGGCGATTGCTTGTCCATAAACTGCTGGATGCCGGTTTTCCCGCCCTCGGGATCGATGATCGCTTCAGCAAAGCGCTGCGCCTCTCGGGCTAGACCGGCTTCCATGCCTTCGCTCCAACCAGTGCGGATCGCGTCGAGCGCGCGCTCACCAGCAGTGTCGCGGCCAGCCCATTCGAGCTGTTTGAGAATGCGTTGGAGGAAGTCATCTTCCAGCACTGCATCGAAGTCGATTTCCGCAGGGTTGTGCCATGTTTCGGTCTGCGCGCGGCGCTCGGCAAAGGCTTGGCCCAGCACGCTGTCAGTGTCCGAAAGGACGAATTCGCGCACCATGCGATGCGCTTCGGACAAAGCATCGCGCGACCCCGGCGCAATCGCGTCTATTGCCCCGATTTCAAGCGCTTGCTGCGCATCAATCGCGCGGCCACCAAGGATCAGGTCTAGCGCATCGCGCAGCCCGGTTTCTGCGTTTCGTCCTGCCAGCAGGCGCGGAAGTCGCTGCGTCCCGCCGTAGCCCGGCAGCAGTCGCAAATTTATCTCCGGCTGGCCAAAGCGCGCCTTGGATTCAGCGATCCGGTAATGGCAGGCCAAGGCGAATTCCATTCCGCCACCCAGAGCCACGCCCTGAATAGCGGCAATGCACGGCTTGCCCATTTCCTCGATCGTTCGGAAAGCGAGCTGCGCGTTGTCGGGGAGCGCTTTGGCTTCCTCGACGCTGTTCACTTCCTCAAGCATTTGGCGGATATCCGCTCCGGCCACGAAGCTCGCGGTGCCCGAGCCGGTAAAGACCACAGCAACCACATCTTCCTTGCGCGCAAGGTGTTCGGCGATGATCACCAGTTCATCGAGCGCGCGTTCGTTGAGCGCGTTGACTGGCGGGTTCTTGACCGTGACCGTGGCCACCCGCTTGCCCTCGGCGACGCTGTTGTACTGAATCGTAAAGAAGCGATAGCGTTCGAAGAGCGCCTGCGTGTCCGACAAAGACTGCTTGCGCAGCCAGCCATCGACGGCGAGCTTTAATTCATCGAGGCTTTCGGGATTGCGCAGGGTCGAGGTGTCGCCAACATCGCTGCCTTCGACCACGGCGCGCACCATCCGGCGCATATATTTTCCAGAGCGTGTTTCGGGAAACTGGCTGAGCTCGACAAAATCCTGTGGAACGGCAACCGCGCCCTTTTCAGTTCGGACCAGATCGGTCAGGCGGCGCTTGTCGTCCTGCGTCAGGCGTCTGCCCTCCACCGGTGTGACAAAGGCAACCGGCGTCACGCCCTTTTGCGAATGCGGCGCGCCGATGACGATAACATTGCCAACTGGCGAATTGGGATCGAGCGCCTTGTCGCGCAGGATCGCGCCTTCGATTTCCTCGGTCCCGATGCGGTGCCCCGACACGTTGATAACATCGTCGGAACGCCCGTGAAGCGAGAAGGAGCCATCCGGGTGTCGCATGGCGAAGTCGCCCTGCGTGTAGGCCCATGCGCCCTTCCAGCGTTTCCAATAGGTGTCGGCGTAGCGGCCCTCGTCACCTTTCCAATCTGACACGATCCGCGCGGTTGCGCCGTCGGTCTCGACGTTGAAATTGGAAACGTCGCCCCAGATTGTGCGGGTGAGATAGGGGTAGGGCAGGGCGATGACGATCTCGCCCTTTTCGCCGGTTTCCGCGCGCCTCCACGGCGCTCCGCCTTCCGCTTCGCTTCGCTGATAATCGATTGCTATCGGATTGGACGCATTCGCATCTTCGACCCAGACATCGCCGAGGATCCACGGAAGCGGATAGGTATGCGCATCGGCTTCGAGCGGGAAATCCTGCTGCGCATCCGCAAAGTGCGACCACACCATCCCGCCATGCTCGGTCGCCCAATACGAGTTGATATAGCGCGCGGTGATATGCTCCATCGCGAAGGCCTGAACCGCTGGCGAAACCGGTTCGGCGCAGAAGGTTGCGACCTTCAGGCTGGACAGATCGTAGCGCTGGATGTCCTTCAGGTTTTCCGGGTTCTGCATCACCGCCTTGAGGAAGGTGACACCCGCTTTGAAGATATTGACGTTGTAGCGTTCAATGATCGAAGCGAAGCGCCCCGAATGCGGGAAAACAGGCGAGCCTTCGGTGATGATCGTGGTGACGCGGGCGAGCAGCGACGCCGCGATCTGATAGCTCTGACCGGTAATCCAGCCCGGATCGGCGACCACATACATCGTATCGCCCGGCTCCGCTCCGAACGCCATGGGCATGGTCGCGCAAATACCGGCAGCGGCGCCGTGGACGTGGACAACGCCCTTGGGCTTGCCGGTCGAACCGGAGGTGTAGATGATGAAATTGGGATATTCTGCGTCCACCGCGAGCACGGGCGAAGCCGCCCAAATGGCGCGCACAAATTCCGTGTCGGACAGCGCATAAAGCGCGGCTTCATCGGCGAGATCGAACCCTGCCTTGCGCGCCGCCGCCAGCAGTTCTTCGCCAGCTGCGTCGGTAAGATCATGGCTCCAGTGGTCGCGGTTTTCGTTCCATGGCAGGTCGGGTTGAGCTGTGTGCTTGACCACCACCACCGCATCGACGCGGGGAGGGGAGTCGACCAGCGCGCTGGCAATGGCGATCCGAAGCTGCGCCGATTGCTTAGGCGTCATCTGACCGCCGCCCACTTCGCCCGATGCGATTGCCGATAGCGCCTTGCCCACGCCGCGCATGACGTCTGACCGCTCGACGGTCACTTCGCCGCTGAGCAGGTCCGCCACGGTCTCTGTGATCAGCGCCGCATGTTCGGGCGCGAGCTCAAGCGCGGGGTCGGCCAGCGCCTGACCCAAGAGCTCCATCGCCACGCCCACGCCAAGGAAATTGTCGAGCGCGGGGTCTGTGTAGCTGGGCTTGAACGGCACCATCTGCGCGTTGCGATAGGAGCCATCGGCGGTCACCACCACGCGCGCACCGGCATCGGCGATCCGGTCGGAAAGCGTCTTGTCCGAAAAGCCGCCGAAAACGGGAGTGTACACCACGCCCAGCCGCTTTGCGCCTTGGGTCCAGTAAATCTGCTCCGCAATGCTTGGCATGTTGAGCGCGATGCGGTCCCCCGGGCCAAGACCCAGCGCCTTGAGCGCCAGCGCGCATTTAGCGCTCTCGAGCAGCAGTTTGCGCCGCGAAATCGTCTCTGCATCAACCGGCCCGCCGCGGCCGTCATCGCTCGCCATATTCCAGCGGTCGCCTTCAAAAATCAGCGCCGCCTCTTCGCCATGCCCCGAAAGCACATGGCGGTCGCATTCGTTGAAAGCGGTGGAGGTCAGCCCGCCTTCAAACCACCGCCAGTTTGGCGGATTGTCGTCGTTGAATGCGCGGTCCCACGGCTCAAAGGACTCCGGCAAATCGAGTGAAACCGGCTTTCCACTGGTCGCGTCCCAGCCGCGCCAGCTGCCCTGTTCGGCATCGAAGAAAGCCCAAGCGTTGTGAGCCGGCAGATACCAGCAAATCAGCCTTTGTGAGAAACTACCGTGGAAGGCACCGGGATCGCTTGCGCATGCCTCGCTCAGGCGCGCATAATCAGCTTTGTCCGAGATCCTCAAAATGTCTTGGGATCGATCCAAAATTGCGGACACTTGTGTGATACCGCCCTCCCATAAATTGCGCCGACCCCATCAGCTTTGTTTGTTTCTTTCGCGATCTACGTGTTCACCCCACAATAGTTCCCAAGCGCGCTGAAAATTGAATTTTTGGCGCGCGTGAAGGCGATGCGGCGCGGCGCACTGAGGGCAATCTCAGAACGCCGGATCAGCGGTTTTGGGGCTTTGCCAAGCGCGCCGACTATGGCACCGACGACGCACGCACGCGCATCAATGAGGGGACAAAAGGAATGCGGCAGACGAACATCGCAAGTGTGCCACGCACAACACCGGTCAGTTTGCGCCTTCCCGACGGACCCGATCGCGCGCAGACGCGAACAGCTGAATAGCAATGGGCAAGCTATCCGGCATAACGGTCCTTGATCTGACGCAGTTCCTTCCCGGGCCAATGATGACGGTCATGATGGCCGATCACGGTGCGCGTGTCATCAAAGTGGAGCCGAAGGCCGGCGACCCAGCGCGCGCTATGGAGCCAAGGGAAGCGGGCCATTCCGTTTGGTTTGCAAACCTCAATCGCGGCAAGGAAAGCGTGGCCCTCGATCTTAAGAGCGAGGCAGGCAAGTCGGCTCTGGTTGAGCTCTGCCGCGAGGCCGACGTGTTCGTCGAAGGGTTCAGACCCGGCGTGATGAAGCGGCTTGGCTTCGACTTTGACGGCGTGAAAGCGATCAAGCCGGATATCATCTATTGCTCGATCTCCGCCTTTGGTCAGGAGGGGCCGCTCGCGCACCATCCTGCGCATGATATGGCGGTTCAGGCGCTTGCCGGGTTCCTATCGGTCAATGACGGTCCTGACGGAGCGCCGGTCGTCCCGGGTGCCGCCAGCGCTGATCTGGCCGGAGGGATGACGGCATTGTCGGCGGTGCTCATGGCGCTGGTTGGTCGCGGTCAGAGCGGCGAGGGCGCCTACATCGACTGCGCTATGTTCGACAGCCTGCTGCCATGGTGCGTTCACACCGCTGGCAGCGCCATTGCTGGCGGAGAAAGCCCTGTGTCTTCCCGGCAGCGTTCGCTCGGGGGGGCTGGTTTCTACCAGATTTACCAGACCAAGGACGCCAAGCACATCGCCTTGGGCGGGCGCGAGATCAAATTCGCGCGCAATCTGCTAAGCGCATTGGGTCGCGAGGACCTTATCGACCATGCGGAGCGTGAGGCGGGCGAACAGGATGAACTCATCGCTTATCTGCGGGACACATTTGTGACGCGGAGCCGCGATGAGTGGGTGGAATGGTTCGCTGACAAGGACGTTGCCTTTGCACCGGTGCTGAACTTTCGCGAGGCGCTAGACGAGCCTTATGTTGAGGCGCGTAAATTGCTGGTCGAAAGCGACGAGGGCGCCCATCACATTGCACCGCCAATCCGCTTTGCCGGCGAAGAATGGCGGCCTGGTCCCGTGCCTGAATTAGGGTCTACCAAGTCAAAGGGATGAGCAAAAATCTGGTCGAGCGGTGCTGAAGGATGGCACCGCTCTACCTAAGCTCCTTTCGGCTGTGGCCATCCTACTCGGGCTGTTTTTTCTCCGTCTCATCGTCGTCCTCGCGCTTCTTTTTGCGCCCGAACAGGCCATCGAGATCGATCTTGATCTCCGGAAACCTGATCCGCTCGCGTGGCTTCGTATCTGGCGTGGCCTCGTTCCCTCTGTCGGGTTGGATCACGCGCAGGAAGAGCTGTTGACCCAGTGCCACGCAGTCGGTTGGTCGAGGCGTAAGTGCCGGAGACTCCAGCCTCGCACAATTGCGGGTGAAGGTTGGCGGAGTACCGGTTAGATCGAACGTGATGTCGAAGCTCTCTGTGTCGCCCTGGGTCATCGGACCCACCATTTTATAGCAATCGTGCAGCGGATTTGCCGAGGTGGTCGGGCAGGTCCAGCCATTGGTCGGCTGTCCCACCAAAGTCTTGAGCAGCGCGTTGTTGACCTGATCATAGTAGATGTCAGTGATGGTCAGCGTGCCATTCCATGTCGATGTTCCGGTGTAGGTTAGCTCGATGCGGAAGGTGCACTGCTTGTTGCCCAGATAACTGCACAGCTTGGGATCGGAGACCATTTCTTTCGTAATCTGGAATGCATGATCTCCGCGACCGCCCTCAGCGATAAAATCGACACAGCTTTCGATCAGATCACCGTTGGTGTTGGTGTTGCCGAGCGTTGCACAGTTTCCGGCGGGCGGGATCGGAAATTCAATATCAAGCTCAAGGCTGACTGTGATTGATCCACCGGCTGGGATGCTCACCGGGTTGTCGCTTTTGCATTCAATCGAGTTCGTCAGCTGGGTGCAGGTCCAGCCCGCGCTGTTTGAGACGACTGTGACGCCGCTCTGGTTGTTGATCCCGATAACTTGCACGGTGTCACGAATGGTCAGTTTGTCATTGAAATCGGTCGTTCCATTGTTGGTGACGATGAATTCGAACGTGCAATTCTGGGCAAAGGCTCCTGTGCCATCGCACGTTCCTGGTGTGATCTGGAACTTCTCGATCGAGAGCGACGTGGTGTCTACATAGACATCGCCGACATCGACACAGCTTTCCAGCTTGGGCGAATAAGCGGGCGTTTCGAGAACCGCACAGTTCGTGCCCGCTGGATATATATCAAGGGTCATGTCGAAATAGCTCGTGTCGCCAGGACCCAATTGCAGGTCGCTTTCAGCGCAATCGATCGGCGTGTTGGCCAGGCCTTGATTGCATTGCCAATCCCATTGATGGGGATCGACCGGGCCCAGATCGTAGCCAACCGAGACCGGGCCGTTGGCGAAGGTGTCGGTGATTTCGACAGGGCCGGAATGGTAACCGGAGCCTGAATTTGTGACCGTGATCCGGAAGGTGCAGAGCGCCACCGCAATGCAACTCGGATCGCTGAGCAGCTCTTTTTTGATGCTGAGCTGGGTCGGGGTTGGCGCACAGGTCAGTTTGTTGACGACGCTGAGCATATGCGGCTCGACCAAGCCATCGATCATAGCCTTGCGCCCTGCCGGATAGGCCGGGTCCTCCCACTCGCAATCGCCCCATTGCGCGGCATCGGGCAGGTTCGCCTCTTCGATCTCGCATTCGCTGCCGATGACGATGCGATCGATCAGCGCGCTCGGATTGCCGGGAGAGACTGCCAGATTGCGGGTGAAATCGTTAAAGCCGCTCGGCGCATCGCATTCGACTTCTATGTCGAATTGGGTTGAAGGGGCCATGGTCACCCATGGCGGAAGGTCGAATGTCTTTTCGACCTGAAGCGAGCCGCGCACGAGCACGCAAGCGGTCGAAACCCAGCTGTTGTAGTTCTTGAAATAGGCCTCATAGAAAGGCCGACCGTCGCCTGCAAAGCCGCGCGCGCGATTGCAGAACTGGTGCGGTTCAAACGGACCATCGACCGTGTATTTGATCTGAAGGCTCTGCTGTGCAGGCAGGCGCAGGATCTCCGCAACATGCTGGCTGGTCGATGGCCGCGCATAGATGTTGCACTTGATCGTTGTGCCCGTGGTGCAGGGATTCGGAGCGAAATTGAGGTTCATCGCGTTGACCGGTAGCGAGGTCTGATTGCTCGGCAGGTAGAACATGTCGGTCAGGCTGGGCGAACGGCGTGTTCCGGCGTCGCTATCGGGGAAATTGACGTCGCCATTGGTGCCCGGCCTGTTCGCATTGGTGACCGTGATCGTATAGCCGACCGGCCCGCCATTGCGCGAGACAACGCCGGTGGATGGCACCTTGTTGATCACCAGATTGAAGCAATTGGCCAGCTTGTCGCTGGTCGCATCCCAGCTCATCCCCTGCGGCGCGTGCGGCCACGGCATGTTGGCGTTGAAGAAGCGCGAGCCGTCCATCAGGGCAAGGTTCTGGAGGTAAGGCTGACCATCGGACAGGCAGTACGGGTCGGCGGGATCGGGGCGTTGGACCTTGATGCGAACATCGCATTTGAGCGATGCGCCCGGATCAAATTCGACAACGCCCGAATGGGACATCACCCGCACGCCCTGATGCGGTTGGCCGACATGGTTGACCGAGGCCGAGCCGCTGCCGCTGGCATCAAAGCCGCGCACACCGCCGCCGGAAACATCGGCGCAGGCCCAGTCGTAATCAAGGTTCAGGCCGGTGGCATAGAAAGCGTTCTCGATACGGATCGCGTCGATCAGCGTGCCGATTTCGATGGTTTTGTTGTGGGACGGGGTGGGGGGAAGCGAAGAGAAGGTGATCTCGTATTCCTTCCACCCATTAAAGATCACGCCATCGTTCCAAAGCGGGGTGCCGCCGACATTCTTGCCCGGCTTGGCGGTCTTCTCGACCTTGATCGCGCAGGCGGGCGGATTGACCATCTTCACATCCGCTGTGTCCGATTGTGAATAGCCTGCAGTCAGGATGCCGGGGCCGGTGTCGGGATCGTTGATGGTCCAATCGATCTTGTGCGTCATGGAAATCGTGTTCCGGATCAGCTTGTTCTCGATCAGCGGCGCAAAATCGCAAGTCGGCTTGTCCAAGCGGATACGAAGCGAAAAACGCACTCGCTGGTTTGGAGCCAGTTGCGGGATCTGTCCGGTCCACATCTGTTTGCGGTCATAATATGACGTGAATGCCGTGATAGGGCCGCCGGCCCCAAATGCTGTTCCAAATAGTGATGGATTGGCTTGGGCAAATCCGGGTGAAGTCTGAGTGCACAGCGTCGCCCCGCAAAACAGGCTGGTGTTGACCAGTTGCGCGGTGAAGTTGGGTGTGCCTGCCAGATTGCTGAGAACGTCCTTCAGCTCGATGTCATAGGCCGTATCCGCCGAGGAAGTATTCTCGATCTCGATCTCGTACTGGACGATCATGCCCCATTGCAGTCCGGCCGATGGAATGTTCCTTGCGGTCTTCGAAATTGTCAGCGGCGTGGGCGGCACCGGTGGCCCGGCGCCCGGTCCTGCATTGCAATCGGGATCGACGTTGAAGATGCCGGTCGACAGCGCGAGGTCGGAGCTGGTGTCCGAAACCGTGTCATTGTTGCTGCTGTCAGCATCGCTGAGCGCGCTAGATGCTCCAGCCAGGCCAAGAAATGCGCGGTTGCGGATGCCTTCGCTGTCTTCGGCCAGAACGCAAGTCACTGTCGAGGGAACGGCGAATTCGACCTCGTACTCAATCACCAGCGTGTCGCCCGGCTCAAGCAAGACCAAAGCGCCCGGCGCGATGCCCCAGCTTGCAATATCCTGCCAGCCCGGCGTGTTGATCTCGCCGCTTAAATCAGTGGTGTTGGTGCATCCCGCAATGGGGTTGGTCGACCCGCCTGCGGTGCGAAGCGAGCAAGTCGATCCGGCTTGCAAATTGGCGGTCACGGCGGTGCCATTGGGGAACAGGGCAAGCTGGTCATAGACGCGGAAAAACTCGCCGAGATAGACGGCCTGATCGCTCGAAACCTCGATCCGGTAGCGCGCAGTGCCCGGCGTGCCGGAGATGTTGAGCGAAGAGGTTAGCGGGGTAAGCCGGGTCTTTGTGATCGTCAGATCGGCGTCGAATTGCACATTGGAGGAGATCACCGTGTTGGTGGAGTTGGGCGGCGTGCCCGAAGTCAGGCCAGCGGTGTTGGTCGCGGTGACGCCCGGCTGCACGAAGGTTCCGGCAAAGCGGCAGATCGCATCCTGCCCGCCGTCCAAGTCCACCGTGACGCGCAAGGGAGGCCCTGCGGAAACGATGGTGACCGGCAAATTCGCTCCGCTGTTCGGGCCGTTTGTTGCCGAGCAAATGATCGGCGATGCGGGGTTCAGCGGAACAAAGCTGGGCGGGTAATTCTCGGTGATGTCGAGCGTGGCGACGGCAGGTCCGCCATAGAGTTCAAACTCGTAATAGACTGGTTCGCCGATCTTGGGCGATCCGCCGGGGGCGGTGCAAGATGACGCGACCGGCCCGTCACAAAGCTGCTTCGGCCCCACCGATTGCGCCTGCGCCGTCGAAGTCATTCCAAGCGTGCAGATGATCGCTGCAATAAAGACCAATAGAAAACGCATCACACTCTCCGAGAAGGATTGGGCAGGCCGAGAAGCCCAGTGCGGGGGAGTCGGCCCGGCGCACATTTTGGTTCGAAATTTTATTGAAGAGGCGCGGGATCACATATGTTGCAAGACAACCGCGAGCCTGCGCCGTGCATAGTAAAGCCGAGTTTTCACTGTCCCGAGGCTCGCACCGGTTTGCAGCGCAATGTCCTGCAAAGAGCAGCCTTCGAAATAGCAAAGCACGATCGCCTCGCGCTGAAATCCGTTGAGGCTTTCCAAGGCGCGCTCGAGCCAGCGCCGCTCGCTGCTTAGCAGAGCGCTGTCTTCGGGAGAGCGGGCGGGGCTGATCTGTTGATCGAAGATTTCGCCATCGCCGTGTAATTCCACGCGGCCCGTTTTGCGCAAGAGATCAATGGCCTTGTTGCGCACGATTTGTCGCAGCCAAACGGTGACATTCTCGATCCTTGATAGGGCATGACGCTTCTTCCAGATATCGGTGAAAGCCTCATCGACGACGTCCTCTGCGCTCGCGCTGTCGCCCCCGAGAATTGCCGTCGCGTAAGCGATCATGGCCGTGCGTTTGGTGCGGTACAATTCATCGAAATTGCGACTGTCAATTGCGATAACCCGATCGGTTTGTGCGCTTGTCATATCTTTCAAAACCCCCGTGTTCTGCGCCTTGTTCTGGCGAGTGAGGGTCTAGGCAGGCATGCGTTCGCCCGGAGTTCGTGCAGCGTTCCTTCAGCGTTCCACGCACAGGAAAAGTTTGCGAAATTTCTGTGCTTGGTGGTAACGCTGAGTTGGGAGTCAGGGGAAAACACAAGCAAAAATGAGCAGTTACAAACTGTCGTTGCTGGGAGCGTTTCGGTTCGAAAGAGGCTGCGGATCGAAGATTCAGGTGTCCAGCAAACGCGCGCAGGCGCTGCTTGCGTTGCTCGCTGTTGCCCGAGACGGCGAACGCTCGCG
>JBCCOF010000084.1:0-13253 GCA_039025455.1 Pseudomonadota bacterium
ATCAGCGAGATCAAACGCGGCCGCATCGCCGAGGGAATGGCCTGCGGGGTGCGCGATGTCGGCGTGGTTCTGACAGAGCACTTCCCGATTGGCGAAGATGATGAAAACGAGCTTCCCGACAGGCTGATCGAAGTTTGAGCGAGATTTAAGCTCACTTACCCTTGACCCGCTCGCCCTGAGCTTGTCGAAGGGCTGTCCTTACTTTTTTGGCGTCCCGCCAGAAGAAAAAGCAATCCTTCGACAAGCTCAGGATGAGCGGATTTATGGCCGAACAACAGCTCACCGATCTCAACCTGATCCGCGACCGCGACGCCGACCTGCCCGAGGAAACGCGCTGGGAGGGCCGTTTCATCACGGCCAAGACCCGGGGCCGCTGGGAATATGTCGGGCGCGCTCGCGGCATTCGCGCCGCTGCAATCATCGCGATTGACGAGGACGCCGACGGCAGCCGCCACGTAATTCTGGTCAGCCAATACCGCGTGCCCCTATCGCATTTCTGCCTCGAAGTACCCGCCGGTCTGGTCGGTGATCAGACGGGCGAGGAAGACGAACTCGCCATCGACGCCGCCGCGCGCGAATTGGAGGAGGAGACCGGTTACCGCGCTGGAAAGCTCGAAATGCTCGGCGAGTTTTACTCCTCCCCCGGCATGATATCGGAATGCTTCACCTTGCTGCGCGCCAGCGACCTGACCAAGGTTGGCGATGGCGGCGGCGTGTCGGATGAAAACATCAATGTGCACCGTGTGCCGCTCGACAATCTCGCCGAGTTCGTTGCCGAATGGCGCGCGCTTGGCCACGCTGTTGATGTGCGCATCGCGATGCTGATGACACCAGGATTTTTGGGAGAAAAGTAAGATGACTAAACGCTGCGAAGGCAAACTCGCATTGGTAACCGGCGGCGCGCAGGGGCTTGGCCGCGCGCATTGCATCCGGCTGGCGCAAGAGGGCGCGCGGGTGCTGGCGACCGACCTCAATGGCGAAGGTGCGGCCGAAACCGCCGAGATTATCAACGCCGAAATAGGCGCGGGAACCGCCTATAGCCTTTCGCATGACGTGACCGACCCCGATGCCTGGGAAAGCGCCGTCGATGCCGCGCGTCAGCACTTGGGCGGGCTCAATGTGCTGGTCAACAACGCCGGGATGGGCGTGGCGGGCAATATCGAGACCTGCACATTCGAGGACTGGCAGCGCTGCTTCTCGGTCAATGTCGATTCGATTTTTCACGGCTGTCAGAAGGCACTGCCGCTGATGCGCGAGCACGCGCCCGGCTCGATCATCAACATATCCAGCATCGCCGGCCTGATCGCGAGCGACACGATGCCCGCCTACAACGCCTCGAAAGCGAGCGTGTGGATGCTGTCCAAGAGCATCGCGCTGCATTGTGCGAAGATGAACATGCAGATCCGCTGCAATTCGGTGCACCCGACCTTTGTCGACACGCCGATCCTGGATGGGACAGCGAAGCACCACCAGCTCGACAAGCAGGTTTTGCTCGACAAACTCGCGCGGCAGATTCCGCTCAAATTTGTGGGCGAACCCAATGATATTGCGAACGCGGTGGTCTATCTCGCCAGCGATGAAAGCCGGTTTATGACTGGCGCAGAGATCAAGCTGGATGGCGGTATTTCCGCGATGTGATTCGACGTATGTAGATTTAGATTGGACTGGTTCGACGCCATTGGCGTCGCAAGCCCGACCGGGCGCCCGCAGCGACGCGCCAGAATGGCGTGTGAGCGAGGAAATCGCACGCCGGATGGCGTGCGCAAAAATAAAGAGGGGCCGAAATGGCCCCTCCCGGTTTTGTTCAGATTGTCAGGCCGCGCAGCCGCCCTTTAAAACCGGGTCGGCTTTGTCGTGCTGCGCGCTCAGTCTGCGATCAATGCAATCGCGAGATAGACGATGCCTGCCGTGCCGACGCTGACGAGAGCGGCGATAACAAAGGCGAGGCGAACGATCATTGCATCGACATTGGCGTAGTTGGCGATCCCGCCGCACACACCGGCCAGTTTGGCATTGTGCTTATCAAGGCGAAACTTGTTCGCTGGCGGGCGTCCGCCGGAGGTCTTCAGGTTGCTCATGCAATGGCTCCAATCAGGGTAGGCGTGGCAGGGACGATAGCGGTGGCCATCGCGGCGGTGGTGACGATAAACGCTGCGGCTGCGGCAAGCAATCTAGCGCCAAAGTCGGTTGAAGCGAACATTTCAGTCTTTCCTTTCGTAATCGGTGTGGTTGAAGTTTAGGCGATGCAATTAAGCCATCAGGTTGGGGCTTGCCGGGATAATGGCGTAGGCCATGAAGGAAGCCGAGACGATGACCGAGAAAGCGGCCGAGAAGAGGCGAATTCCAGTGTCGTTACCAAACATTGTGTGTGTTCCTTGAGATAGAATTGAGGGGAGCAATCAGGCGATCAGCGTGGGGCTGGCGGGGATGATTGCGTAAGCGAACAAAGCGGCCGAGACGATTACCGAGAAAGCTGCGGCGGCGATGTTGTTGGCGGTGTTGGCGTACATGATGTGGTCTCCTGTTTGAGTTTGTTTGGGTCCGTCGGGTTGATCCCTTTGGATGAAAACAACAATGCAGGAGGCGTGCCAAACTTGAAAAACGGCAGAATTCTGCGGTTTTGTATCGAGATGTAACAAGATTGTACGTTAATCAATCCGAAAGGTTGGGACTTTTTCCCATATTTTGGGATTGGGGATTCACCAACCGCTCGCGCTGGCCAAATCGGGTGCGCATGCTACCCCTCGCGCTCCCATGGCGCTCACCAAGATCACCCTTCAAAACTTCCGCAATCATGCCGCAAGCGAGCTGAACGAAACCGCGCATTTCAACTTGCTGGTGGGGGAAAATGGCGCGGGCAAAACCAATGTGCTCGAAGCGCTTTCCCTGCTCAGCCCAGGGCGCGGTTTGCGGCGCGCGGCGCTGGCCGATCTGGCAAAGGCCGAGCCGGGCAGCGATGAACCGGGCGCCTTCGCCATTGGGGCGAGCCTGATCGAGCAGGGGCAGGTCTCCGCGCGGCTGGGCACCTATACCGAAGTCGAGCGCCCCACCCGCCGCCTTGTGCGGATCAACAGCGCCGAAGCCAGCGCCAGCGCTCTGTCCGAATGGCACGCCGTGGGGTGGCTCACCCCGGCGATGGACGGGCTGTTCACCGACAGCGCAGGCGCGCGGCGGCGGTTTGTCGACCGCATGACCCTAGCGATAGAGCCCGCCCATGCGAAAAGCGTGAGCGCACTCGAAAACGCTCTGCGAGAGCGCAACCGGCTGCTGGAAACGCATGGCGATGCTCGCTGGCTCGATGCAATCGAAGCGCAGGCGGCGCAGCATGGCGCGGTGGTGGCGCAGAACCGCGCGCGGCTGATCGCTTTGTTGGCGGACGAGCTGTCCGCCCTGCCCCCCGAGCCCTTTGCGCGCCCGATCCTGACCTATCGCCCGGGCGGCCCCACCGATGTCGCCGACCTGCTCGCCAGCTTCGCGAGAGAGCGCGCGCGCGACCGGGCGGCGGGACGCGCGCTGACCGGCCCGCACCGCGACGAATTGGAAGTGGTGATGGCCTCGTCGGGTCAGCCAGCGGCCTCGTGTTCGACCGGCGAGCAAAAGGCGATGCTGATCGCGATTACCTTGGCGCAGGGCGTGCTGGCGTCGTCTGGTCGGCCCAGCGTGCTGTTGCTCGACGAGGTGGCGGCCCATCTCGACCCGGTCCGCCGCGGCGAGTTGTTCAAGCGCCTTCGCCAAGGAGCAGCGCAGATCTGGATGACGGGCACCGAGCTTGCGCCCTTTGCCGAGATTGAGAGCGAAGCGGCGGTATGGCGAGTGTCGGGTGGGACGTTGGAGCGGCTCTAGGCGCCCTCGGCGTCCGCATCACCCTCCGCCTCGGGAATAGCCGCCTTCACCTCATCCAGCGTCGATGCAACCAGCGCTTCGATCCCTTCCTCGGTCGGGTGGATGCGGTCTTCCTGAAACAGCGTCGCGTCCTCGTAAACATCTTCGAGCCAGAACGGGATGATCGCCGCGCCATATTGCTCGGCAAGCTCGCCATATATCGCGTCGAACTCAGCCTGAAACTCCGGCCCATAATTTGTCGGCGCGCGCATCCCCATGATCAAAACTGGTATTTCGCGCTTGTTCAGCTCGTCGAGCATCGCTGTGAGGTTCGCGCGGGTCTCCGCCGGAGACAGGCCGCGCAAAATATCATTGCCGCCCAGTTCCAGAATGAACAGGTCCGGCTTCCCATCAACCTCGTCGAGCACAAAGCCCATACGTTGCCGCCCCGCTGCCGTGGTATCGCCCGACACGCCGGCATTGGAGATCACCGCATTGATCCCCTGCGCGCGCAGAGCCGCTTCGAGCTTGGCCGGATAGCTGTCGCCCTTTGCATCTTTCAGCCCGTATCCCGCGAACAGGCTGTCGCCAAAGGCCACAATCCGGCGCTCCGGCCCCATCACCGGAATGGCGGGCAACTCGCCCTCGGCCTGTGCCGCCCCGCTCTCGGGAACCGCAGGGGCTTCCACGGCATTTTCACTGCACGCGGCCAATGCAAGCGCAGCCAGTGCGCCCGTAAATCCGGTGTGCCATTTCGACGAAGCGGTATCCTGCATCTATCAAACTCTCGGTTGGGTATCTTGTTTGCAACCCAACCCTATGCCATCTGGTGATCGTGACAAGCCCCTCCCCCACCATCTCCGCCCGCAATCTGACGCTGACCCTTGGCAGTGCGGATGCTCCCGTCGATATCCTTCGCGGGATCGACCTCGATATTGAATCCGGCGAAGTCGTCGCGCTGCTCGGCCCGTCGGGCTCGGGCAAAAGCTCGCTTATGGCGGTGCTTTCGGGTCTCGAACGCGCGACCGGCGGCAGCTTGACGGTTGCGGGCGAGGATTTCAGCAATCTTGACGAAGACGGCCTAGCCGCCGCGCGCCGGGGCCGGATCGGGATCGTGTTGCAGGCGTTTCACCTGCTGCCGACTATGACGGCTGCTGAAAATGTCGCGACCCCGATGGAACTGGCCGGAGCCTCCGACGCAACCCCGCGCTCGATTGCCGAATTGGAAGCGGTCGGCCTTGGCCATCGCACCGGCCATTACCCCACGCAGCTTTCTGGCGGCGAGCAACAGCGCGTTGCCATCGCTCGCGCCACCGCGCCGCGCCCCGACCTGATCTTCGCCGACGAGCCGACCGGCAATCTTGATGTGAACACCGGCGAGGAAATCGTCGAATTGCTCTTCGCCCGCCGCGCAGAGACCGGCGCGACCTTGCTGATCATCACGCATGACCGCACCCTTGCCGAACGCTGCGAGCGGGTGCTGACCATGGCCGATGGTGTGATCGTGTCCGACACCAAGGGGGCTGCGATCTCCAGCGAGGCTGCGGAGTGAGCGCGGCTTCCACCACCTCGAAGGGCGGCCTGTCATGGGGCGGCGCGTGGACCATTGCGCGGCGCGATCTCAATGCGCGTTTTCGCGGGCTGCGGCTGCTGCTGGTGTGCATCTTCCTTGGCACCGCCGCGCTCGCAGCCATTGGCACGCTGACCGCCTCTATCGAGCGCGAGCTGCAATCGAGTGGTCAGGTGCTGCTGGGCGGCGATCTCGAAGTCGAAGTGTGGCAGCGCGATCTCACCGATGAGGAGAAAGCGGCGCTGGCCGAATATGGCGAGGTTTCCGGCGGATACCGGCTGCAAGCCATGGCGAACCGGCCCGATATTGCCGTGCCGATCGAGCTGAAGGCGGTTGACGACAAATGGCCGCTCTATGGCTATCTGACGCTGGCCGACGGGACCAAGACCGCCGCGCCAAGCGGGACCGATGCGTGGCTTGCGCAAGGGGCGTTGGACCGGCTCGACATTAAAGTCGGCGACACGTTTACCGTGGGCACGGTGACGCTCACAGCCGCCGGGGTGATCGAGGACGAGCCGGACCGCTTGTCTGAAGGCTTCCAGCTTGGGCCAACGGTGATCGTCGCCGAGGACATCCCCGAAACCGCTGGCCTGATCGCGCCCGGATCGCTCTATCAGAGCAAGCACCGCGTCGCGCTGGACGATGCCTCGCGCGATCTTGAGGCGGTTGAGGCAGAGCTGACCGACGCCTTCCCAAGCGCCGGTTTCGACTTTCGCAATCGTGATCGCGCTTCGCCCGGCGCGGACCGGTTTGTGCGCCAGATGAGCGACTTTCTGACGCTGGTGGGCCTCGCCGCTCTGGTTATCGCAGGGATCGGGATTGCGGGCGGCGTTTCGTCCTATCTCGATGCACGGCGCAACGGCATCGCGACGCTCAAAGTGCTCGGCGCATCTTCGCGCGACATCGTACGGATTTACGCGCTCCAAATCGCGGTTGCGGCTTTGATCGGCAGCGCGCTGGGGCTGGCGACGGGCATTTTGGTCACCCCGCTGCTCGGCATGGCGCTGGACGGGCTTTTGCCGGTCGAAGGCGGCTTTGTGATCGAGCCTGCGCCTCTGCTGCTCGCGGCGGCCTATGGCTTGCTGGTGGCCTTCGCCTTTGCCGCGACGCCCTTGCTGCGCGCGCGCACCTTCCCGGCGATGGCGCTGATGCGCAGCCGGATCACCCCCCTCGCCCGCGACTGGCGCGCGCTCTCGGCCACCATTGGCGGGTTGATCGCGATCTGCGTGCTGGCGATTGCGACCACGGATCAGCCGCTTCTGTCGGGCGGGTTCCTACTCGGAGCCGCCGGAGCTTTGGCGGCGCTCGCAGCGCTCGGCTTTGGTATTCAGTTCATCGCCCGCACCATCCCGCGCCCGTCCAACCCACTTTTGCGCAGCGCCCTGTCCAACATCCACCGCCCCGGCGCGCCAACCGGTTCGCTGGTCACCGCGCTCGGGTTCGGCCTCGCAGCATTCGTATTGCTGGCGGCGGTGCAGAGCGCGATTGACGGCAATATCCAAAGCCGCGTGCCGCAAGAGGCGCCCGACTATTTCGTGCTCGACGTGCCGGTTGATCGCGAGGACGCTTTTCGGGAAATCGTCAAAGAGCGATTCCCCGAAGCCGGTCTGCGGACCACGCCCACGATGCGCGGCGCGGTGCTCGCTTATGGCCCGAAAGACAATCTCCAGCGCGTCGCCGATCTGGAGGAGACCCCGGAAGGCGGCTGGATCCTCAATGGCGAGCGCGGCATCACCTATTCGGACACTTTGCCAGAGGGCAACACGCTGCATGAGGGCGAATGGTGGGACGAAGGTCACGATGGCGAGCCGCTGGTCTCGATTAACCGCGACGCCGCCGAGGCGCTGGGGCTGGAGGTCGGCGATTATCTGACCATCGGCGTGCTCGGGACCGAGCGCAGCACGCGGATCGCCAATGTGCGCGAGATCGACTGGGAGAGCATGGGCTTCAACTTCGCGCTCGTTTTCTCACCCAATGCATTGGCCGATGCGCCGCATAATCTGGCCGCGACCATCGAATTGTCAGAGGACGGCAATGCGCAGGCGCGCGGCGCTTTGCTGCGCGATCTGGTGCAGGAATTTCCGTCCAGTTCGGTGATCGAAACGGGCGATGTGCTGGAAGAAGCGCGCACCATCCTTGAGCAGGTCGGCCTTGCGACGCTCGCGGCGGCGGCTGTGGCGGTGTTGGCGGGGCTGGCGGTACTGATGGGAGCCATCGCTGCGGCGCGCGCGGCGCGGACCTATGATACGGTGGTGCTGCGGGTGCTGGGCGCGAGCCGTCGGCAAGTGCTGATGATGCAGCTGGCGGAATATGGCTTGATCGCAGCGGCTTTGGCGCTCGTCGCGCTGGGGCTGGGATCGACGCTTGCGTGGGTAATTATCACTCAGCTGTTCGAGTTTGACTGGCTGCCCGATTGGGGCGCGGTGCTGGCGGTGCTGGGCATTGGTCTCGCCATGGTGCTAGCCTTTGCGCTGGGCGGTTCGCTGCCGCTGCTGCGGGCCAAGCCTGCGCAGGCACTCAGAGAACTGTAGCGCGCAAAACAAAGGGCGCGGTCCCCTAAAGAACCGCGCCCCTTAAACTCGCGCCCAATTCGAGCGAGTGCTTACTCAAACACCTCGGCAGCGCTCTGTCCCTTGGGGTCTTCGCCAAAGCGGTTCGGCCCCGGCGTGCCCGGCATAAACATCAGCACCAGAAACGCGATGCTGGCAAGGAAGCCGACCAGCGGGATCAGCGAAGCCACAATCAGTCCGAGATACCACCACCCCGACATATCGCGATCGTGCAACCGCCGCACGGTCACGGCAATCGACGGGATCAGCGCGACCAGCGCGTAGATGCCGTATAGCCCGAGCCCCGCCATTCCAATCGTACCGATGCCCGACATCGCCGCGGCCATGGCGGCTGAATCGTCCGCGGCATACGCCACCGGATCAGCCATAGCGCCGCTGAACACCGAGCTGATAAACGGGAACATGAGGATCATTGCGATCGCGAAGTTGAGAAGCTGGAACATCCAGAACTCCATCCGGCGCGAACGGCCCTCAAAATCGAAATACCGCTTAAACGGCATAATCATCCAATGCATAGGTAATCCCCCTAGTTTGCCTTGTCGTACCAAACGCACCCTCAAAGGCGCATCACTCGAAGCTATGGGATCTATTAAACCGCCTGCGCCGTCCCCCTGAGCACCATGCCCGAACACCAATCGAGGTGTCACGTTGAGCGTTTGAGCGGCTTTTGGATCCCTGAGACACAACACTGCACATCGTGTTGCGAAGGGCAATCACCAAAATGTGGTGTTTGGCCGCTCTTTCCACCGCTGCACACGCAAAAGGGCCCCGCCATTGCTGGCGAGGCCCCTTTGTGTCGTGATCTGATCGTCAGATCAGAACTTGAAGCGCACGATGCCGCCATAGGTGCGCGGTGCGTTCGGGTAACCCGAAACCGTACCAGCCTGAGCAACACCATCGAACACCGTGGTGATGAACTCGTCGTCGAGCAGGTTACGCGCCCAGACGCCGACTTCGAGACCGTTAGAGAGTTTCAAAGTGCTCGAGAGGTTCACGAGGTTCACTTCGCGCATAAACTGGTTCGGCCCAAAGGTAGGCAGACCGTTGTTGATGAGCGTGTTGCTTTCGTGGTTGTAGTCAATGCGAGTGACAAGCTCGGTGCCCGCGTCGCCGATCTCGGCGGTGTAGGTTGCCGAGGTTGAAATTGCGATTTCAGGGATGCCTGCCGGCGTCACACCGGTGAGATCGCCCAGAACACTGCCCGGGAAATCATCAAACAGCGGATCGAGATAGGTCATCGCGAAGGTCAGGACGAGGCCATCGGTCGGGATGATCGTGCTGTCCAGTTCGAAGCCGGTTACCGACTGCTGACCAGCGTTGCGGAGCGCAAAGCCGGTGCCGGTGAAGGCAAAGCTTTGGAAGCCCTGAATGTTCTGGTCGAACAATGCGAGGTTGACGCTGACGCCATCGAAGTTGGCCTTAAGACCAATTTCGTAGACTTCGGCCTCTTCCGGTCCGGCGAAACGTGACCCGGACACAAGGTTCGGGATAGCAAGACCGGCATTCAGGATCGGGGACGCCGGAGCCGCAAAGGTCGAATTGCCCGGCCCTGCAACAAAGTCGGTGCCGAGCGGACGGCTGTCACGCGACAGGTTGACCGAGCTTGCCTTAAAGCCGGTTGCATAGCTTGCATAGACGTTCACCTCCGGTGAAATCTCATACGAACCGCGCAGCAGGTAAGTGAACTTGTCATCGCGCGTTTGCCCGTCTTCAACCGCATTCGGAATGGTAAGGAATGGCGGTTGGAACTGGAACGCGGCCAGGCCCAACAGCGGGTTCTGAGCCGGGTCGGTCGCGGCCGCGATCAAGCCGGCTTGCTGTGCAGCAGGCAGAGCCTGGAACTGGTCGCGATTGGTGACACCGCCCAAGGTTGCCGCGGTGATGAAGGCATCGACAAAGTTGACCTGAGCCAGCGGATCAAAGCTCTGCTGAGAGAGGGCAAAGTCCTTGCTGTCATCGGTGTAGTTACCACCAAAGGTGAAGATCAGCCCATCGACCGGTTCAAAGTCGAGCGTGCCAAAGATCGACCATGCGGTGTTCTCCATTGAGAAGTTTTCGCTGGTGAGGAGCGGCGTGTTGAAAATGGTCTCTTGACCGAACCCAAATCCGCCCGCACTCGCTGGCGCTTCCAGTCCGTTGAACAAGGTCGGTTGACCAGTGAGAACTGCGACAGGATCTTCGCCAGCAAGGATCTCGAAGAAGTTCCGAATCTGGCTGCCGTTCTGAATCGCAGATTGCTGCGCGATGCTTTCATCGAAGTAGAAACCGCCGAGCAGGAAGTTGAACGGACCGTCGAAATCCGATGCGATACGGAATTCCTGCGTGAACGTTTCCACCTGCTGATCGCGTGTTTCAGTCGCGATATCGGCGCTGGTGTAATCGATGTCCGACAGGAAGAAGTTGTCCAGCTCGCGATAGGAGGTGATCGACGTCACCGTCAGGCTATCGGTGGGGTTCCAGTCCATCTGGATCGAACCGCCATAGTTGTCGACCGTGTTAGACGGCACGAAATTCAGGAAAATTTCGCGGTCAAAGAAGTTATCGAACGATGGGATTTGACCGCCAACTGCAGCGATACCTGCAACCGTTGGCCCCTGGACGACATTGCCGACTGTGCAGCACACTTCGTCAATGCGCGAGTAATCGGCGATTGCCCGGATCCGGAAATCGGGGCTTGGCTCGATCAGCAACTGTCCGCGGGCAGACCAGCGATTGCGGTCATTGATGTCTTCGCCAAGGTTGACGATTTCACCGAAGCCGTCACGGCGGTTGTAGCTGCCGTCGAGAGCAAAGGCGATGTTTTCGGTGATTGGTCCGGTGACGTCACCTTTGATCACAAGTGCGTTGAAGTTGCCGTAGCTCGCCTCGATTGCGCCTTGAAAGTCAAACTGCGGTTCGCGGGTGACGACCGAGATAACGCCAGCCGATGCATTCTTCCCGAACAGAGTCGATTGCGGACCGTTCAGAACCTCGATGCGCTGCACATTCGGAAGGTCCGAAAGCGCACCAGCCGAACGTGAACGAAACACGCCGTCAATAAAGACGCCAACCGAAGGCTCGATGCCGAAGTTGTTATCGCCGTTACCGAAACCGCGGATGATGAACGTCGAAGCAGAGGCCGTTTGGAGCTGGCTGACCCGCAGCGACGGAGTAACAGTCTGAAGGTCGAGAACGTCGCGGATTTGCGCGTCTTCGAGCGTTTGACCGGTGGTCACCGAGACCGAGATTGGCGTTTCCTGAAGCGTTTGTTCACGCTTCGACGCGGTCACGATGATGCCTTGGCTTAGATCCGGGCCATCATCTTCGGCACCCTCCCCGTCCTGCGCAAGGGCGACAGACGGAGTTGCAAAAGCAAAGGCGGCCGCCCCTGCGAGCAGCGTAAAGCGATAAGCTCCGGCATTACCGGTTGAATTAGAACGCATGAAAGATCCTCTCCTCAAATCCCTCAATCACCGGCAGCAAGTGTAATCCGCACCCCAAATGCGGATCCCGCCGGAATTGATAGAGGGCTGTATTAGGCGAGAGCCGCGCGCCCCACAAGCAGGAAACCCACAGTTTCCCGTGGCTGGTGCCATAGTTGTTGCACCATCGTAACAGTTTTGATTTGCAATGTTGCAGCGCCACATGGGCATTCAACGCCAGTATCGAAGCTTGCCGTAGCGATAGCGGTTAGCTAACCGGCGGCCCGATATGCATGATGCTGCGACGCAACATAGGGTGATAATCGACTCTGCCCCGCTTGCGCTAAGCCGCTCGACACACCATTAGCGCTCCCAACGCCCCAACCATTGCGCGATTGGCCCGTTCCGGCCCCGAAAATCGCCCGAAAAATCGAGATTTCACTATGTCCAGTTCCCTGCGCAATGTCGCGATCATCGCTCACGTTGACCACGGCAAAACCACACTGGTTGACCAGCTGTTCCGCCAATCGGGCACGTTCCGCGATAACCAGCGTGTTGAGGAGCGCGCCATGGACAGCGGCGATCTCGAAAAAGAGCGCGGGATCACCATCCTCGCCAAGTGCACCAGCGTCGAGTGGGAGCATGACGGTGAAACCACCCGCATCAACATCGTCGACACGCCCGGCCACGCCGATTTCGGCGCCGAGGTGGAGCGCATCCTCAGCATGGTCGATGGCGTTATCCTGCTGGTCGACAGCGCGGAAGGGGCCATGCCGCAGACCAAGTTTGTGACCGGCAAGGCGCTCGCGCTGGGCCTGCGCCCCATCGTCGTCGTCAACAAGATCGACCGTCCCGATGGCCGCCCGCAGGAAGTGCTTGACGAAGTGTTCGACCTGTTCGCCTCGCTCGACGCGACCGATGAACAGCTTGATTTCCCCTCGCTCTGGGCCTCGGGCCGTGACGGCTATGCCAGCGACGACGAAACCGCGCGCGAAGGTACGCTGGATCCTCTTTTCAAGCTGATCACCGAGCACGTCCCCGCCCCCGGTCTCGACACCGAGGGTAAGTTCTCGTTCCTCGCCACCCTGCTGGACCGCGACAACTTTATGGGCCGCGTGCTCACCGGGCGCGTGCAGTCGGGCACGATCAAGATCAACGATCCAATCCACGCCATCGATATGGACGGCAATGTCGTCGAAACAGGCCGCGCGACCAAGCTGATGAGCTTTGACGGGCTGGAGCGCGTGCCGGTTGAATCCGCACAAGCGGGCGACATCATCGCGCTCGCCGGCCTTGAAAAAGCGACCGTCGCCAACACCATTTGCGACCCCAGCGTCACCGAACCCATCGCCGCGCAGCCCATCGACCCGCCAACCCTCGCCATGCGCTTTGCCGTCAATGACTCGCCCCTTGCCGGGCGCGAAGGCGAAAAGGTCACCAGCCGCATGATCCGTGACCGCTTGCTGCGCGAGGCCGAAACCAATGTCGCCATCCGCATCACCGAAAGCGATGACAAGGACAGCTTTGAAGTCGCTGGACGCGGCGAGCTTCAGCTTGGCGTCCTGATCGAAACCATGCGGCGCGAGGGCTTTGAACTCGGCATCAGCCGCCCCAAAGTCCTGTTCCGCGAGGAGGACGGAGAGCGTCTCGAGCCATACGAAACCGTCGTCATCGACGTGGATGACGAGCATTCGGGCACCGTCGTCGAGAAGATGCAGAAGCGCAAAGCCGACCTCAACGAAATGCGCCCCTCGGGCCAGGGCAAGACCCGCATCACCTTCTCTGCCCCCTCGCGCGGGCTGATCGGCTATCACGGCGAGTTCCTCTCCGACACGCGCGGCACCGGCATTATGAACCGCCTGTTCGAGAAATACGGGCCATACAAAGGCG